>NZ_JABWRO010000067.1:0-29704 GCF_014268985.1 Pseudomonas sp. RW10S2
TTTTTTTGTGCCTGGTGCTATCAGCTGGCTGCAACCGCCACTTGTCGCTTGCGGCTGGCCGCCGCAGTCACGGCATAGCCGATCAATGCTGCGAAGAGCGAGCCGGTGAGGATGCCCATGCGGTCCTCTCCGGCATACTCGCTGACACCGGATGGGAAGGCCAGGGAACCGACGAACAGGCTCATGGTGAAACCGATGCCGCAAAGAATCGCGACGCCAAGCACCTGGCCCCAATTGGCGCCCGCCGGCAGGGCGGCCAGGCGCAGCTTGATGGCCATCCAGGTCAGGCCGAACACGCCGACCGTCTTGCCCAGCAGCAATCCGATGGCGATGCCCATGGGCACCGAATGCGTGAAGCTCTCCGCGCTGGCGTTGACCAGGGAGACTCCAGCATTGGCGAAAGCGAACAGCGGCAGGATCGCGTAGGCCACCCAGGGGTGTAGCGCGTGCTCCAGGGTGAGCAATGGAGAGGTACTTTTCTTGCCGCCAGCGCCCAGCGGGATGAACATGGCCAGGGCCACGCCGGCGAGGGTGGCATGCACGCCGCTCTTCAGCACGCAGACCCAAAGTACCAGCCCCACGATCAGGTAGGGTGCAAGCTTCTTCACCCCTAGACGGTTCATGCCCAGCAGAGCCAGCAGACAGCCCCCTGCAAGCATCAATGCCATGCTCGAAAGCTCGCCGGAATAGAACAGGGCGATGATGATGATCGCACCCAGGTCGTCGATGATCGCAAGGGTCATCAGGAACAGTTTGAGCGACACAGGCACACGCTTGCCGAGCAGCGCCAGCACGCCAAGGGCGAAAGCGATGTCGGTCGCGGTAGGGATGGCCCAGCCGGCGAGTGTCGCGGGGTTGTCACGGTTGATGAACCAGTAGATCAGCGCCGGGACCAGCATGCCACCGACTGCGGCGGTGGCCGGCAGGATGATCTGCGAAGGTTTCGACAGCTGGCCCTCGAGCACTTCGCGCTTGACCTCCAGCCCGATCAGCAGGAAGAACAATGCCATCAGGCCGTCGTTGATCCACAGCAGCAGCGGCTTGGCGATCTCCAGGGGGCCGATTTGCACAGCGACGGGGACGTCGAGAAAACTGACGTACAGATGCGACAGCGGGGAGTTGTTGACGATGAGGGCGATGATCGCCGCGATGATCAGCAGCAAGCCGCTGGCGGCCTCCAACTGAAGGAAACGATTGATGAGGCTGCGCACGGGGATGGGTCTCCAGTACGTTGATCGAACGGAACGGGAGTACACCCTAACGCGCAACGATATTCTTTAAAACAAAAATTATATTCTTTTTTGTTATAAGTGGTTTCACTTTGGCCTTGTGAGTCTTGCGCGGAAATATTCGCTTGGATTTTAGGATTACTCAGACAACTAACGGGCCTTTCTACCATTGAAATGCACGTTGAAATACTCGTGGGAAAACGTCGCAGCCGAACATGCACGACGGAAGGAAAGTTGGAGGTCGCACAGTAACCTACATCCTGCTTGGATCGTTCACCCGCAAGGTTGGCTACGACAAACCGCGTTCAGGCGACGTGGCGCCTGAGTTTCTCGAGTTCTACTGGGGCAACTGGCTGCGGGGGGCGTTGCCGCTGGCAGCTTTCGATCTTGATGAGCGCAGCGGTTATCGGCAGGCAGTTGCGCCAGCGGCTAGCTTGATGGTGACGCTGGCTCCGCAGCAGCTTGTGGGCGACAGCGGCTTCACTGCGCGCCAGCTGGGAGGTTATCGCAGCGTGACCGCAAGGAGCTGGACAAGACTGCGAGTCGCAAGTTGGGCTATGTGGCCGAGTACCGCAAGAACCGCAGTGCTCGGCAATAGCCGCAACCTCGTGCAACTGGCCTGGCTTGGGGCTTCAGGCCTTGATGCCGAGTATGTCGCGCGCGACCGCTTCAGCGATCCGAATGCCATCGACGCCGGCCGACAGGATGCCGCCGGCATAGCCTGCCCCTTCACCGGCCGGGAACAGGCCCTTGAGATTCAGGCTCTGGTAGTCCTCGCCACGGGTGATGCGCAGCGGTGAGGAGGTGCGCGTCTCGATACCGGTCAGCACTGCATCGTGCAGGTTGTAGCCCTTGATCTGGCGATCGAAGGCCGGTAGCGCTTCGCGAATCGCCTCGATGGCGAAGTCTGGCAGGCTGGGGGCCAGGTCCCCGAGGGTGACGCCTGGTTTATAGGAGGGTTCGACGCTGCCCAGCGCCGTGGACGCACGACCTGCGACGAAATCGCCGACCAGTTGCGCCGGCGCCTGGTAGTTGCTGCCACCCATGACATAGGCGTGGGCTTCCAGGCGTTCCTGCAACTCGATACCAGCCAGCGGGCCGCCCGGGTAGTCACGCTCAGGATCGATGCCCACGACGATGCCAGAGTTGGCATTGCGCTCATTACGCGAATACTGGCTCATGCCGTTGGTGACTACGCGCCCCGGCTCACTGGTGGCCGCGACCACGGTACCGCCCGGGCACATGCAGAAGCTGTAGACCGAACGACCGTTCTTGGCGTGGTAGACCAGCTTGTAGTCGGCGGCGCCCAGTTTCGGGTGGCCGGCATACTTGCCCAGGCGCGCCTTGTCGATCAGCGATTGGGGATGCTCGATACGGAAGCCCACCGAGAATGGCTTGGCCTCCATGAACACGCCCTTGGCGTGCAGCATGCGGAAGGTGTCGCGGGCGCTGTGGCCCAGGGCCAGCACTACATGGCGTGAGTGCAGCTGTTCGCCGCTTTCGAGCACCACACCGGTGAGCTGTTCGCCCTCGAGCAGCAAGTCGGTAACCTTTTCCTGGAAGCGGATTTCACCGCCCAGGCTGATGATTTCCTCACGCATCTTCTCGACCATGCTGGTCAGGCGGAAGGTGCCGATGTGTGGCTTGTTGATATAGAGGATTTCTTCCGGTGCACCTGCCTTGACGAATTCTTCGAGCACCTTGCGGCCATGGTGCTGCGGATCCTTGATCTGGCTGTACAGCTTGCCGTCGGAGAAGGTGCCGGCGCCGCCTTCGCCGAACTGCACGTTGGATTCGGGGTTGAGCACGCTCTTGCGCCACAGGCCCCAGGTATCCTTGGTGCGCTGGCGCACTTCCTTGCCGCGTTCGAGCACGATCGGCTTGAAACCCATCTGCGCCAGCAGCAGGCCTGCAAAGATGCCGCACGGGCCGAAGCCGACCACGATCGGACGCTGCTGAAGATCGGCAGGTGCATGTCCGACGAACTTGTAGCTGACGTCCGGTGCCACGCTGATATTGCGATCATCGGCGAACCTGTGCAGAAGCTCGGCTTCGTTGCTGGCTTCAAGGTCGATGGTGTAGATGAACAGCAGCTCGCTGTTCTTCTTGCGCGCATCATAGCTGCGCTTGAACAGGTTGAAGCCGAGCAGTTGCTCGTCGCGGATCCCCAGGCGCTGGACGATAGCCTCGCGCAAGGCTTCTTCGGGATGGTCCAGGGGCAGCTTCAGTTCGGTGATTCGTAGCATGGCAGGGTCCAGTATCCCGGCCATGGGCGGCCGGCGGCTTTACTCAAACCGCCAAGTATAAGCTGTTCGCCGGCCTGACTGGCAGGATAAAAGTACCCGATGATCAGTTGTCGCGCGCACCGCCGTAGTAGGCGCAGCCTTGCAGGGTCTGGCCATCGATGCGCAGTTCGGCGCGTAGATGGCGCACGGCACCGGTGCCAGGCTCGACGCAACGCTGCGGCGCGACCCATAGCTCGACGCGCTGGCCGTTGGCTTCACTGGACAGGCTAAGGCCGCCGCCGGGCATCTGCTCTTCGAGGAACGGCAGCGGCAGCGGATCCTTGTCGGCACGGTTGATCACCATGCCCTTGCCGCTGGCCTTGATGTCCCAGTCGGGTGCATGCCCGCCGGCACGCAGTGTCAGTTGCTTGAAGTTGGGGTCTTCGCAGGCGCTGGCGGAGTTTTCGACGCGGTACAGCCGGGTGACGTCCAGCTGACCGTCACTGTTGGCCTCGCGGCTGCCGGCCAGGCGCCCGCGGAGGTCGGCGAATAGTGAGGCCTTGGGGCCATTGGCGAGGTTGGCGGCTTCCTGCAGGATACCGGTGCCGGCGGCATCCTTGACCACGAAGCGGCGTGCCTCGCTGCAAGGCTTGAACAGCAACTGACCGTTGGCTGCGCTCAGTTCGCCTTGCATGCGCGTGGTGCCGACGTTCGGGTCGCTTGGTTGCTCGGCGAGCATCTGGCAACCGGCGAACAGGGGCAGCAGGGCAGCGAGCAGCAGGGGAGGGGTGAGGCGCATCGGTGGACTCCGGGGTCGCGGCGGGTTGAAGTTGGCCACGTTACCCAGCGGGGAGCGGCTTCACAAGGGGCAGGCCGCAGGAACAGTACCGGCCACCGAACCTCCACCCCCATGAAAAAAGGGCCCGCAGGCCCTTTGATCATTCAACCACCCAGGTACGCGTCCCGTACCTTTGGATCGGTCAGCAGTGCTTCCCCGGTCCCTTGCATCACCACCTTGCCGTTCTCCAGCACATAGGCGCGGTCGGCGATCTTCAGCGCCTGGTTGGCGTTCTGCTCAACCAGGAACACCGTCACACCATCACGGCGCAGCTGTTCGATGATATCGAAGATCTGCTGGATGATGATCGGCGCCAGGCCCAGCGACGGCTCGTCGAGCAGCAGCAGCTTGGGCTTGCTCATCAGCGCCCGGCCGATGGCCAGCATCTGCTGCTCGCCACCGGACATGGTGCCGCCGCGCTGGGTGAAGCGCTCCTTCAGGCGCGGGAACAGTTGCAGGACCTTGTCCATCTGCTCCTGGTAATCGCCCTTGTCGGTGAAGAAACCGCCCATGGCCAGGTTTTCCTCGACGGTCAGGCGGGCGAACACACGGCGGCCTTCCGGCACGACGGCGATGCTCTTGCGCATGATATGCGAGGAGGGCTGGCCGACCAGCTCTTCGCCCAGGTACTTGATGCTGCCGCTGTGTGCCTGTGGCGAGCCGCACAGGGTCATCAGCAGGGTCGACTTGCCGGCGCCGTTGGCGCCGATCAGCGTGACGATCTCGCCCTGGTTGATTTCCACGTTGACGCTGTGTAGCGCCTGGATCTTGCCGTAGAAGGTGGAAACGTTCTCGAACTTCAGCATTTACGCTTCCCCCAGGTAGGCCTTGATCACATCAGGATTGCAGCGAATCTCTTCCGGCGTGCCATCGGCCAGCGGCGTGCCCTGGTTGATCACCACGATGTGGTCGGAAATGCTCATCACCAGTTTCATGTCGTGCTCGATCAGCAGCACGGTCACGTTGTGCGATTCGCGCAGGTAGCCGATGAGGGCCTTGAGGTCTTCGGTTTCCTTGGGGTTCAGGCCTGCTGCCGGTTCGTCGAGCATGATGATCCGTGGCTGGGTCATCATGCAGCGGGCGATTTCCAGGCGGCGTTGCTGACCGTAGGCCAGGGTGCCGGCGGTACGGTTGGCGAATTCGGTCAGGTTGACCTTCTCCAGCCAGTACTGGGCCCGCTCCATGGCTTCCTTCTCGCTGCGGCGGAAGGACGGGGTCTTGAACAGGCCGGCAAAGAAGTTGGTGTTCAGGTGCCGGTGCTGGGCGATCAGCAGGTTTTCCAGCGCGGTCATTTCCTTGAACAGGCGTACGTTCTGGAAAGTCCGCACCACACCCTTGCGGGCGATCTGGTGGCCGGCCAGGCCCTGGATCGGCTGGCCGTCGAGCAGGATGGTGCCGCCACTTGGCTTGTAGAAGCCGGTCAGGCAGTTGAACACCGTGGTCTTGCCAGCGCCGTTCGGGCCGATCAAGGCCACCACCTGTTTTTCCTTGACGGTCAGGCCCACGCCGTTGACCGCCAACAAGCCGCCGAAGCGCATGCTCAGGCCGCTGACTTGCAGAATTTCGCGGCTCATCGACGCAGCTCCATGTGTGGACGTTGCATAGGCAGCAGGCCTTGCGGACGCCAGATCATCATCAACACCATCAGCGCACCGAACATCAGCATCCGGTATTCGCTGAACTCACGCATCAGCTCAGGCAGCAGGATCATCACGATGGCCGCTAGAATCACGCCCAATTGAGAGCCCATGCCGCCAAGCACGACGATGGCGAGGATGATCGCCGACTCGATGAAGGTGAACGACTCCGGCGTCACCAGGCCCTGGCGCGCAGCGAAGAAGCTGCCGGCGAAACCTGCGAAGCAGGCGCCCAGGGTGAAGGCCGAGAGCTTGATCACGGTAGGGTTCAGGCCCAGCGCGCGGCATGCGATCTCGTCTTCGCGCAGCGCTTCCCAGGCACGCCCGATCGGCATGCGCAGCAGGCGGTTGATCACGAACAGCGCCAGCAAGGCCAGCAGCAGGGCGACCAGGTAGAGGAAGATGACCTTGTTGATCGAGTTGTATTCCAGCCCGAAGAACTCGTGGAAGGTCTGCATGCCCTCTGCCGCGCGGGGTTGGAAGGTGAGCCCGAAGAACTCGGGTTTGGGAATGTTGCTGATGCCGTTGGGGCCGCCGGTCCAGTCGGTGAGGTTACGCAGGAACAGGCGAATGATTTCGCCGAAGCCGAGCGTGACGATCGCCAGGTAGTCACCGCGCAGGCGCAGTACCGGGAAGCCGAGCAGGAATCCGAAGGTTGCGGCCATGAGGCCGGCGATCGGCAGGCAGACCCAGAAGCTCCAGCCCAGGTAGTGCGAGAGCATGGCGTAGCTGTAGGCACCGACGGCGTAGAAACCGACGTAACCCAGGTCGAGCAGGCCGGCCAGCCCGACCACGATGTTCAGGCCCAGGCCCAGCAACACGTAGATCAGGATCAGGGTGGCGATGTCGACCGCGCCGCGCGAGCCGAAGAACGGCCAGATCAGTGCGGCCACGATCAGGCCGAGGATGATCCAGCGCTGGGTCTTGGGCAGGGTCAGGAAGTTGCTGACCGAAGGCGGGATCAGTTTGCGATCCGAGCGCCCGCCCATCACCGAACTCCACTGCTTGTCGAACAGCACGCGCAGGAACATCAGTATCGAACACACGGCAATGATGCTGATGGTGAAGCTGCCCTGGCTGTGCACGATCAGGCTGATGCCGTCGATGCTCAGCTTCAGGCCCAGCACCGGGAAGGCGACGGCCCAGACCAGCAAGGCGCTGAAGAACGCCTGTTTGAGATTTCTGTTCATACTTTTTCAACCTCCGGACGGCCCAGGATGCCGGTCGGCCGGAACAGCAAGACGAGAACCAACAAGCCAAACGCCACCACATCCTTGTATTGGTCGCCGAAGATGTCGGCGCCGAAGGCTTCGGCCACACCCAGCACCAGCCCGCCGAGCATGGCGCCCGGAATGCTGCCGATGCCGCCCAGTACCGCCGCGGTGAAGGCCTTCAGGCCCACCAGGAAACCGGCGTTGGGGTTGATCACCCCGTACTGCATGCTCAGCAGTACGGCCGCCACGGCCGCCAGGGCAGCACCGATGACGAAGGTCAGGGCGATGATGTTGTTGGTGTTGATGCCCAGCAGGTTGGCCATCTTGATGTCCTCGGCGCAGGCGCGGCAGGCGCGGCCCAGACGGGAGCGGGAGATGAACAGGGTCAGGCAGGTCATGGCCACCAGAGTGACCACGAACACCAGGATCTGCATGTAGGACACCAGCACTTCCTCCGCACCGCCCGGGCCGAACGAGAAGGCGCCCGGAATCAGGTTGGGGATGGATTTGTCCTTGGAGTCCTGCGACAGGAGCACGGTGTTCTGCAGGAAGATCGACATGCCGATGGCGGAAATCAGCGGGATCAGGCGGTTGCTGTTACGCAGCGGTCGGTAGGCGACCCGCTCGATGCTGTAGCCATAGGCACTGGTGACGCAGATGGTGGCGACGAAGGCCACGGTCATGAGGATCGGCAGCGAGTGAATGCCCATCATGGCCAGCCCCGCGAGGGCGATGAAGGCCACGTAGGATCCGATCATGTACACCTCGCCGTGGGCGAAGTTGATCATCCCGATGATGCCGTACACCATCGTGTAACCGATGGCGATCAAGGCATAGGTGCTGCCGATGGTCAATCCATTAACCAGTTGTTGGAAGAAATGGTAGATCTCAGGCATTACAGCGCTCCTAAAAACCTGATTTGCATTTCGCTGGCGGGCGATGGGCCCGGCCCGTTTCGTGGTCTTCGCCAAGTCAGTGGGCACAGCCAGGAAACCGCGGGTGACGGTTTTAAGATTTTCAGGTGAACCGGCTCCCGGATCGCGGGAATCAGGTCCATGAACCTCGTAAAACAAAGCCCACTGCTCGCACAGTGGGCTTCTCGGTCAGCTATTAGTCACGCAGTTACTGAGGGGAGACTTCGGTCTTCGGCTTGCCGAAGTGCCATTCGTAGACCACGAACTTGAAGTCTTTCAGGTCGCCTTTCTCGTCGTAGGACAGCTCGCCGGTCGGGGTCTTGAACTTGCCGGCGTGGATGGCGGCTGCCACCTTGTCGGTGTCTTCGGACTTGGCGGCTTCGATACCCTTGGCGATCAGCTCGACAGCGGAGTAGGCCGGGAACACGAACGGACCGCTAGGATCCTTGCCGTCAGCCTTGATGGCGTCGACGATGGCCTTGTTCTCAGGGGCAGCGTCGAACGACTTCGGCAGGGTGACCAGCAGGCCTTCGGAAGCGCCCTGGGCGATCTGCGAGATGGAGTCGTTGCCGACACCTTCCGGCCCCATGAACTTGGCTTTCAGGCCCTTCTCTTGCGCCTGGCGCAGGATCAGGCCCAGCTCTGGGTGGTAGCCGCCGTAGTAGACGAAGTCGACGTTGTTCTGCTTGAGCTTCTGGATGATCGAGGAGAAGTCCTTGTCACCGGCGTTCAGGCCTTCGAAGACGGCGACCTTGGTGCCTTTCTTCTCGAGGGTCTGCTTGACCGCGGTAGCGATGCCTTCACCGTACTGCTGCTTGTCGTGCAGGACGGCAACGACCTTGGGCTTGACGTGGTCGGCGATGTAGTTGCCGGCCGCCGGGCCCTGGGCGCTGTCCAGACCGATGGTGCGGAAGATCAGCTTGTAGCCACGCGCGGTGATTTCCGGGGAGGTGGCGGCAGGGGTGATCATGATCACGCCTTCGTCTTCGTAGATGTCGGACGCAGGCTGGGTGGAGCTGGAGCACAGGTGGCCGATGACGAACTTGACGCCGTCGTTGACCACTTTGTTGGCGACTGCAACGGCCTGTTTCGGGTCGCACGCGTCGTCATATTCCTTGGCCTCGAGCATCTTGCCGTCGACGCCACCCTTGGCGTTGATGTCTTTGATGGCCTGTTTGGCGCCGATGAACTGCATGTCGCCATATTGCGTGACCGGACCGGTCTTGGGACCGGCGATGCCGATCTTGATGGTGTCGGCGGCAAACGAATGGCTGGCTACCCCGGCCAGGACCATTGCGGCGAACAGCTTGGAAATCTTGATCATAGTGCTCCACTCATTCTGTTGTAATTCTTATAGTCCTGGCGGCCAGGGCTACAGACCGGGCGGGATTTGCGGCACGCTCGTGCCATGTTGCAAGCCCACCTTCCCCCGGAACATGTCCCGGAACTGTACCGGTACAGTGTAGAGCGCTGTCCGAGCGCTTGAAAAGCGGGCGAAAAGCGCATGTTTCCCGAGGTGTCGCATGATCGACATAAAGATATAGAAAAGCGCCATCACTTTGCCTCTATCCCGAGCCCAACCCCATATAACCGGGGCCCGTCGATCAAATTACGTATTTGAAACCGGGTTTTTCTGCAAAAATGCCGGCCTTTTCAAATGGCCATTCTGTCGGCAGGAAAACCCATGACTGATCACACAAGCACCCTCTATGCCAAATTGCTCGGCGAGACCGCGATTATCGAGTGGAAAGCCTTGGAGCGTTTCTGGGCCAAGGGTGACCTGATTTGGGTCGACTCCAGCCTGGATCTGATCGCCGTTGCCGAGGCGATGGCCGAGAATCGCAGCGAAATCTTCGCCAAGTGGCGTAACGATGGCGTTGTCGGACCGCTCAGTGCAGAGCAGGCGCTAGACCTGCAAAGCCGCGATCCCGAGATCTGGGCGGTGGTGGTTTCGCCGTTCATCGTGATCCAGGTGAAGAAAGCGGAATAACTGCGGGCTTTTTTAGTGCGTAAAAGTAGTTGATTGCACCTTATTGGTGCGTGTTGACGCTGACGTAAGGTGGAAGTAAGTAACAAGTCGCCGCTGCGTTCGCCACTGCGGTAACAGTTTACGGGATGCGTAATATCCCCGTAGGAGCGGGCTTGCCCGCGAATGCGTCGCCGACGTCACTATCGCATTCGCGGGCAAGTCGCAGCGGCGAACCGCCACTCCTACAGGAATCATGTGCAAGACCTCAGTAATCCACCCGCCCGGTATGGCTGTTGAGCGAAATCACCCGGGTCTTGCCGATCCGATGCCTGAAGATCTCGCGCAGGTACTTCACCGCTTTCTTCACGCATTCGCGCGACAGGCGGATGTCGTTGATCGAGACGAAGCGGCTCTTGTCGTTGATCAACTCACGGTACTTCTTCTCGTACATCGGTTTGATCGCATACCAGTTGGTATCGAGGATCTTCGCCGGGTTCTCGAATTCGTTGAGCAGGTCGTCGATACGGTCTTCATCGAAATGCTCGCTGGTGATGAACTCCAGGATGGCGTTGTCCAGCGTGTCGTCGAAACGGTAGGGCGCGCGTGCGAAGCAGCGCTTGATGAAGGCCACGATCAGCGTCAGGAAGTCGTCCGACAGGCAGGGGCTCTTGGCGATCAGAGTGGTCAGCGACAGGTTGGCCGAGGCACCGATCACCAGCGCGTAGCGCTTGAGCGTGGTGTTGGGGAACAGGCTGTTGAGGTGGGTCTTGAGCCGGTTCAGGTCCATGTACGACAGCTTGTAGTCCTTGGGCAGCGATACGATCGATACCACCGACGAGCAGTTCTTGAAGAAATGCAGGTCGTGCAGGGCCGCTGCGTCGAAGCCCGAGGCCTGGTACTGCTCCAGTGCCGCGCGATAGCGACGCGACTCGATGGGCAGCAGGCTGATGCCCTCGATGGCCTGGGTCTGCTTGTTGAAGTGGGGCAGGTCGATGGAGCGCAAGAACAGGTCGTCGATGTCCAGGCGCGGCGATTCGCGTTCGAACACCTTGAACTTGTCCGAGCCCTGCGCGGGCGCCTCCGGCACTACCGATTCGGCATAGGCGATGGCGACCGGGCCTGCGAGGCTCATGAACAGGTCGTTGGCATCCAGGCGGATGGTTTCGCCAATGTCGATGCCGGCACGGCGGAAGTAGTTCTGGTCGTAGTCGGTGGTTACGGCCTGGGCGGTGAGGATGTTGAAAATCTGCTGAGAGATGTACTGGTTGGCATGCTTCTCCATGGCATTGACGTCGATGTTCTGGATCGTGCCGTCATCGCTCTCTTCGGCATAGCGCATGATGTCGTTGGAGATCAGCATCATTGCGTTCCAGGGGCGGATGCGCCCCATCACGCTGGCCTCGCTGCTGTCTTCGTTGTCGAAGTTGTACGAGAAGTCCCATTCTTCGGACAAATACTTGCACAGCAGGCGCCCGGCATTGATGTGCAAGGCTTCGGACATTTCGCTGCGGTGGTCGGAGGCATTGGGCAGTACGCAGATGCCGCTGGTGAAGATCGGCTCGAACACGAACGAATGCCCGCCCTTGCCGTCGTTCTCGTCGGCCGGCTTGGTGTCGAAGGTCTTGTTCATGTACGAGTACTGCTGGGCCAGGCCGAACTCCGAGGCCATCCCTGAGCCGGTCCCGCCGCCGGCGCTGAAGATGTAGAAGTACAGGCGCGATTGGTTGGCCTTGATGCCGCAGGAATCGATCAGGTAGGAGTGGATGAGTTTCCAGTCGGCGCTCGAGAAGCGCTGGGTATCCTTGTTGAGGATGATCTTGGCCAGGTACTGGCCGAGGATCGGCGCATTGCCGGCGCCACCGGCGTGCACCTCGGACAGGTCCATGATCTTCATCTTGCTGTAGTCGCGCAGGAAGCCCCCGCGCTCACCCTTGCGCGAAAAGCGGATGCGTCCGGCGATGTCCTTGTCCAGGTCGCCGAGCATCACCAAGGGCTCGACCAGAAATACCGGCTTGGCGCCCTTGTTCTGCACCAGGCGCAGGTTCTGTCGGATCCAGCGTGCAGGGCTGTAGCCGCCTTCGCTTCTGTTGCGGTCTTCGTTGTTGAATTCGTTGAGGAAGAAGGTACGTGCGTTGTACACCAGTTCCGCCACGTCAAGGGCAATGTTCGAACCGCAGCGCCCCAGGCCGATCAGGCATACCGAAGGGAACTGCTGGTCCAGACGCAATTGGCTTTCGTCTTCCGCGTGCAGGCCCTGCGGGAACACCAGGTCACGCAGGCCGTCGAGGTTGTCGAGGATGCGTTGGATATCGTTCTCGGTGAAGTACAGATATTGCGCGGGGACGTTGCGGGTGGCCTGGCCGCCACCGAGGGTCAGCGAGGTGATGCTGGTCGAGGGCTCGGGCACTGCATTGGCAGAAGTATTATTGGAGGTCATAGTGCGCCATTTGCCTGGAGTGGTGGACGGTCGGAAGATATGTCATCTGGCCATTACGTAAATCCGGCGACTGTAGCAGTGCGCCTTTTGCCCATGCGATAGGGGTTTACCCTATGGTCGATAGTGGTTTTACGCTGGCACCTGCACTGCATCGCCCGAGAGCCACGCTTCTTTAATCCTTGCCTGGAGTCATTCATGAGTACTGCATTGCCTTCCCTGGGGTTTGCCGGCATCGGTCTGATGGGGCTGCCGATGTGCCGTCGCCTGCTGGCTGCCGGCTATCCGCTGACCGTGTGGAACCGTAGCCCGCAGAAGTGCGCCGAATTGGTCGCCGCCGGGGCACGTCTGGCCGAGAGCCCGGCAGCGTTGTGCCGTGACACTGAGATCGTGCTGCTGTGCCTGGCCGACACGGGCGTAGTACGTGAGGTGGTGTTCGGCGAGCAAGGCATCGCCCAGGGCGGTCGTAGTGGCCAGTTACTGGTGGATTTCTCCAGCCTTGAGCCAACCGCCACCCGCGAGATGGCCGCGGAACTTGCGGCGCTGTGCGGCATGGCCTGGCTGGACGCACCAGTGTCCGGCGGTACGCCAGGCGCCGAGGCGGGAACCCTGGCGATCATGGTGGGTGGTGACGCTGCAGACCTGGCGCGCGTACGCCCGGTGTTGCTGACCCTCGGCCAGCGCGTGACGCACATGGGGGCGGTTGGCGCCGGCCAGGTGACCAAGGCCTGCAACCAGATGATCGTTGCTTGTAATGCCCTGGTGATTGCCGAAGTGGTGGCCTTGGCCGAACGTTCAGGGGTGGATGCCAGCCTGATCGCCGAAGCACTCTCCGGCGGGTTCGCCGACTCTCGGCCGCTGCAGATCCTCGCGCCGCAGATGGCGCAAAGCTGCTACACCCCGGTCAAATGGCATGTACGCACCTTGCTCAAGGACCTCGACACTGCGGTGAAGTTTTCCCGCGAGCAGGGTTCGGCAACGCCGATCAGTGGCCTCGCCGCGCAACTGATGCGCCTGCACGGCAGCCAGGGGCATCTGCAAAACGATCCGGCGACCCTTGTAGAGCTGTTCCGCGCTCGGGAATGAAGTCGCTGTCCAGATTGTCGAGGCGTTCCAGCACTGGCTGCAGGTCGGTCAGCGGGACCGGACGGCTGAGCAGGTAGCCCTGAAGGAAATCGCAGCCTTGGGCGGCGAGAAACGCGCGTTGTTCGTCGGTCTCCACGCCCTCGGTGACGACCTGCAGGTGCAGGGTATGGGCCATGATGATGATGGCCTGGACGATCTCTCGGTCTTGCTGGCTGCCCGGCACATCCTGGATGAACGAACGGTCGATCTTCAGCACGTCCAGGGGAAGGCGCTTGAGGTAGGCCAGCGATGAATAGCCGGTGCCGAAGTCGTCGATCGACAGGGCCACGCCCTGGGCGCGAATGCGTTTTAGCAGGTTGATGGTGCGGTGGATATCGCCCATCAAGGCGTTTTCGGTGACTTCCAGTTCCAGTTGGCGAGCCGCCACACCGGCCTGGAACAAGGCCATCTCCACCTCGCTGGCCAGTTCCTCGCGCCCCAGCGTCACCGCGGAGCAGTTCACCGTGACCTTGAGATGTCCGTAGCCAAGGCGGTTGAGTTCGGCGAGGTCTTCGCAGGCGCGGCGCAGTACCCACAGGTCGAGTTCGGCGATCAGGCCATTGGCTTCGGCAATTCCGATGAAGCGGTCGGGGCCGAGCAGGCCATGCTGCGGGTGCTGCCAGCGTACCAGGGCTTCCAGCTTGGCGACCCGTGTGCTGTGCAGGTCGAAGATCGGCTGGTAATGCACGCGCAGTCCGCGCTCTTCGAGCAGCGCCACGCGCAGTTCCTCTTCCAGTTGCAACTCCAGCGTGGCGCGGGTCTTCAGGCTGCTGTTGAAGAAATTCAGGTTGTTGCGCCCGCCGCCCTTGGACTGGTACAGCGCCAGGTCGGCATTCTTCAGCAACTCCTCAACGCTGCGCCCGTCGTCGGGAAAGATGCTGATGCCGATGCTGGTGGTCATGACCATGCGTCGCCCGCCCAGGTCGATCGGCTCCTTCATGCGTTGCATGATGCGTTGCGCCAGGTGGCGGGCCTCGTCGCGGTTGTGCAGGCTGGTGACGATGCAGAACTCATCGCCGCCAAAGCGTGCCACCACATCCTGGGAGCGGGTCGCCGCCTTGATGTGCCCGGCGATCACCTTGAGCAGTTCGTCGCCGGCAGCGTGCCCGAGGCTGTCGTTGATGCGTTTGAAGTGGTCGATGTCGAGGAACATCACGGCCAGCATGCCTTCGCTCGCGGTCTGCTCGGCCAGGCGTTCGGCAAAGACCTGGTTGAAGCCGCGGCGATTGACCAGGTTGGTCAGGGCATCGTAGTGGGCGGCCTGTTGCAGCGAAGCCCGGGCCTGATCGAGCTGGCTCAGCAGTATGTTGACCCGACGCAGATCATGTTCCTTGCTTTGCAGTTTCTTGTCGGCCAGGGCCGCGCTGATGCTGCTGCCACTGATCAGCAGGGTGATGAACGCGATGGTCAGCCCCAGCTGCAGGCTGTTGTTGGCTGAGGGCAGTTGCAGGGGCATGTTGTCTGGGATCACCAGCGACAGTGCAGCCATGCCGGTGAAGTGGGTAAGGACGATGCCCGCCGCCATCATCAGGCTGGCGCCGTACTTCATCACCAGGTGCAGGGTCCCGCTGCCACTGCGAAAATGCCGGGCCATCAGCAGCGCCACCAGGCTGGTGACAATGGCGATGCCCAACGAGGTGAGCAGCAGTGGGGTCTGGTAGTACTGCAGGGCGCTGGTCTGCAGCGCGGCCATGCCGACGTAATGCATCACGGTAATGCCGAGGCCGATCGCCAGTGCGGCCTGCAGGTAATGACGCCACTGCACCACCGTGCGATCGAGGCTGTTCATCGCCAGCCACGCGGCGAGCAGGGCGATGATCAGCGAAAGGGCGGTCAGCGGCATGTCGTAGTGCACTTCAAGTGGCGCCTGGAACGCCAGCAGGCTGATGAAGTGCATGGCCCAGATACCGCTGGCCAGGCAGCAGGCACCGAGGATCCGCCATTGGCGACGGGCGTTGCGTTGCTCGCTGTGACTCTGCCGTTCGGCCATGTCCAGGGTGGCGAAGCATGCAGCGCAGGCCACCAGGTAGGCGAGCATGACCAGGAAAGGGTTATGACGGCAGTCGAGGATGATTTGTCCGTTCGCCGGAAGCTCGGCGAACAATTGAAGTCCCAGCCACTCCATTGCCTGTCTCTTCGTCGAGTTTGCACTCGTCTCCTAAAAGCGTGGTGGAGACCGTTGAAACCCGAGTATAGGAAAGGGAAACTAGGCCTTCCTGATTAATGGCAATTTGATCTCTACCATTTGGGCATGGAGTCGATAGCGGAAAGTTATAAAAAGGGTGGGGCGACCTGGATTCTGATGTCGTCTCTTTCGCGGGCAAGCCCGCTCCTGCAGATGCAGGAGCAGGCGAGCGAAAGGGGCCGCAGTTCTATCAGCCGGCCACCAGCACGCGAATCGCTTCCAGACGCAGTGCGGCCTTGTCGAGCATTGCCAGGCCTTCTTCGCGCTGCTTGCGCAGGGCGTCGATCTCGCTGTCACGCACGCTCGGGTTGACGGCCTTGAGCGCCGTCAGGCGCGCCAGCTCTTCGTCGGCTTCAGCCGCCAGGCGGCGCTGCGCGTCGGCGACACGCTCGTCGTGCACTGGCAGTACCTTCGCCTCGCCAGCGGCGATGCGCTTGGCCAATACATCGCGCTGGGCCTGGATGAACTTGTTGGCGCTGGCCTTGGGCACGCTCTCGAGCTGGTCGTTGAGGGTTTCGAAGGCAACCCGCGGCGCCAGGTCGTTGCCGTTGGTATCGAGCAGGCAGCGCAAGGCGGCCGATGGCAGGTAGCGACCCAGTTGCAGGCTGCGTGGCGCCACCACTTCGCTGACATAGAGCAGTTCGAGCAGCACGGTGCCAGGCTTGAGCGCCTTGTTCTTGATCAGCGCCACCGCGGTGTTGCCCATCGAACCGGACAGCACCAGGTCCATGCCGCCCTGGACCATCGGGTGCTCCCAGGTCAGGAACTGCATGTCCTCTCGCGACAGGGCCTGGCCACGGTCGTAGGTGATGGTCACGCCTTCGTCGTCGCCCAGCGGGAAGCTGGCGTCGAGCATTTTCTCGCTGGGCTTGAGCACCAGCGCGTTTTCCGAATGGTCTTCGCTGTCGATGCCGAAGGCGTCGAACAGGGTTTCCATATAGATAGGCAGGGCGAACTGGTCGTCTTGCTCGAGAATCGCCTCGACCAGTGCCTCGCCTTCGCCAGCGCCGCCGGAGTTGAGCTCCAGCAGACGGTCACGGCCGCTGTGCAGCTCGGCCTCCAGGCGCTCGCGCTCGCCGCGGGCCTCGGCAACCAGGGCGCTCCAGGCCGCATTGTCGCCGCCGACCAGTTGCGCCAGCAGGCGTGGGCCGAACTGGTGCTGCAGGGCGTTACCGGTCGGGCAGGTGTTGAGGAAGGCATTCAGGCCTTCGTGGTACCACTGGAACAGGCGCTCTTGCGGGCTGTCCTGCAGGTACGGGATGTGCAGCTGGATCGTGTGTTTCTGACCGATCCGGTCGAGACGGCCGATGCGTTGCTCGAGCAGGTCCGGGTGCGCCGGCAGGTCGAACATCACCAGGTGGTGGGCGAACTGGAAGTTGCGCCCTTCACTGCCGATCTCCGAGCAGATCAGCACCTGCGCGCCAAATTCTTCGTCGGCGAAATAAGCAGCGGCGCGGTCACGCTCGAGGATGCTCATGCCCTCATGGAAAACCGTGGCGGGGATGCCGGAGCGCACGCGCAGAGCGTCTTCCAGGTCCATGGCGGTTTCGGCGTGGGCGCAGATCACCAGCACCTTGGTGCGCTTGAGCATCTTCAGGGTGTCGATCAGCCAGTCGACCCGTGGGTCGAAGCGCCACCAGCGTTCGTCGTCGCTGACTTCGCCCTGGGCCTGGAAGGCCACTTCCGGGTACAGCTCGGCACGCTCGCCGGCAGGCAGCGCGCTGTACGGCTCGGGGTTGGCGAGCGGGTAGGGGTGCAGTTGGCGCTCGGGGAAGCCCTGGATCGCGGCGCGGGTGTTGCGGAACAGCACGCGGCCGGTGCCATGGCGGTCGAGCAATTCGCGGATCAGGCGTGCGCTGGCCTGGCTGTCACCATCGCTGACTGCGGCCAGCAGGGCTTCGCCCTCGGCGCCGAGGAAATTGTGAATGGTGGCGTGCGCCTTGGGCGACAGGCGGCCTTCGTCGAGCAGTTCCTGCACGGCTTCGGCTACCGGGCGATAGTGCTCGCTCTCGGCGCGGAACGCGGCCAGGTCGTGGAAACGGTTGGGGTCGAGCAGGCGCAGGCGGGCGAAATGGCTGTCCTGGCCGAGCTGCTCGGGGGTGGCAGTGAGCAGCAGCACGCCAGCAATGACCTGGGCCAGTTGCTCGACCAGCGCGTATTCGGCGCTGGCCTGTTCCTCGTGCCAGACCAGGTGGTGGGCTTCGTCGACCACCATCAGGTCCCAGCCGGCGGCGAACAGTGCGTCCTGGGCCTTTTCATCGTCGACCAGCCATTCCAGCGCCACCAGCGCCAGTTGGGCATCTTCGAACGGGTTGCTGGCATCGCTCTCGATGAAGCGTTCGGCGTCGAACAGTGCCACCTGCAGGTTGAAGCGCCGGCGCATTTCCACCAGCCACTGGTGCTGAAGGTTTTCCGGGACCAGAATCAGCACACGGCTGGCACGGCCCGTCAGCAGTTGGCGGTGGATGACCAGGCCCGCCTCGATGGTCTTGCCCAGGCCCACTTCGTCGGCCAGCAATACCCGCGGGGCGATACGGTCGGCGACTTCACGGGCAATGTGCAACTGGTGGGCGATCGGCTGGGCGCGGCAGCCGCCCAGGCCCCAGAGCGTGGAGAGCATCTGCTTGCTGCTGTGCTGCAGCGTGTTGTAGCGCAGCGAGAACCACGACAGCGGGTCGATCTGCCCGGCGAACAGACGGTCGCTGGCCAGACGGAACTGGATGAAGTTCGACAGTTGCGTCTCAGGCAGGGTACGCGCCTCGTTCTGCCCGTCCAGGCCATGGTAGACCAGCAGGCCGTCGACATCCTCGACCTCGCGCACGGTCAGCTTCCAGCCATCGAAGTGAGTGATCTGGTCTCCCGGCGAGAAGCGCACGCGGGTCAGCGGC
This sequence comes from Pseudomonas sp. RW10S2, assembly GCF_014268985.1. Lineage (NCBI taxonomy): Bacteria > Pseudomonadati > Pseudomonadota > Gammaproteobacteria > Pseudomonadales > Pseudomonadaceae > Pseudomonas > Pseudomonas sp. RW10S2. The sequence goes on from NZ_JABWRO010000067.1 coordinate 18,659, forward strand.
GCGTTGCGTAGCGAGTACTGGCGGGTATCGCCAGTGGCCGGATAGAGCACGGTCAGCAGGCGGCCATCCTGCGCCAGGATGGTTCCCAGGCCGAGCTCGGCTTCGCTGTCGCTGATCCAGCGTTGCCCCGGTTGATACTGCTGCGCCATACTGCCTGAACTCCCGCGATGAAAAAGCGCACTATCTTAACGGATAGGCCCGGCGGACCAAAGCGTTCAGCCACTTCATCGACGAATACCCTTTAGTCAACGAGGGCCTCGCGCCAACATGCCTGTCACGCACCGCTGGTTGAACCTCTCCCTGGCCGTGGGCAGCGTGGCGCTGCTCGCGGCCTGTGACCAGAAGAAGTTCGAGATCCTCGCGCCGATCCCGGTCGAGCAACTGGAAGTCCTGGGCGTGCAGACACCGCTCAAGAGCGTGCATTTCTACGACCGCGAGGGCGAAGGCCTGCTGGTGCTCAGCCGTGTCGACGGCCAGGCGACCGATGCCGAGAGCGAACAGGAAGTCGACAAGGTCGTGCTCAAGGCCACGCTCTATGGGCGTGCGAGCGAAAGCGAGGCGTTCAAGCCACGCTGGCAGATCGACCAGGAAACGACCTGTCCCGGGCTGGACCTGGATGTCGATTTCTATACCGATGTCAGCGACGTCACCGACCTGAACAAGGATGGTGTCGCCGAAGTCACCGTGGCCAGCCACGCCTTCTGCGGCGGCGGCATCGACCCGCACGACATCAGCATCGAAATGCGCGAAGGCCAGGCGATCTACAGCATCAGTGGCCAGTCGCAGATCAGCCCGGCGGGCGAGGAGCCCATCGGCGGCGAGCGCGAGGACAGTGCGTCGCTCAAGAGTGCGCCACAGGTGCTGCGCGAGCACATGGACGCGGTCTGGCAGCAGGTCTACAAGAGGCCCTGGAGCGAGACCAGCCAGCCCGCGGACGACGATCCCGACGACGAAGGCGAGTGATCGCGGTCTATACTTTGCAAACGGTATTGTGACCAGCCGCACAAACCCTTGCCCATGTGCTCAAGGCGCACCGTGACTGGCCGACACAGTGGCTACAGGAGAACCGACTCATGCTGCCGCCGATCATCCCGCTCAGTGCCGTGCCCGTGACCTCGCAACAAGACCCCGTCAAGCAGACCCCCAATATTCCTCCGGTGGTTCCGGCCCAGCCTGCCTCCAGTGATGGCACCATCGACCTCAAGCAGCAGCGCGACCCGCAGGATGAGGCCTATCGGCTGCGCGAAGAGCAGCGCCGCCAGCAGCAACGTCGCCAGCAACGCCGACAGGACGAGCAGGAAGAGCTCTACAGCGCCATGCCTGGCGATGAACTCAATGCCGACAACACCGTGCCGGTGGCGCCGCTGGGTGAGCGGCCGCGCCAGGGGCTGCTGGTGGATATCGAAGTCTGAGGCGGGGCTGTTCAGCGTCGCCATCAGGCTTCATCATGGGCGCATCCGCTGTCAGTCGAGCCCGCCCATGAGCCAAGACAACCTGATCGACTTCGGCGCCGAGCGCGCCAAACGTATCCACGACATCAAGGACAAGCGCCTGGATGAAATGCGCCAGGCCTTCGAGCAGGCCATGCCGTTGGCGAAAAGCAAGAAGAAGAAAAGCAAAAGCAAGCCCAAGAAACGCTGAAAACTGATGCAGGTCAAACCTGCGCCCTCTCTTGTGCCCGGTCCCGGGCCCTATTGACCCTGGTCAATTTCTCCTCCCCGCATATTCGTTACCTTGCACACATCGGACAACGGCAACGAATCGGGAGGCCGACATGTTCTTCGACAGCGTGGTGATCGCCGGTGTGGTGACAGTCGGGTTGATGTTGACGTTCTTTGCCGGTCTGGGACTTTTCATCTGGAAGGATGCGAACAAGCGCAAATCGCGCTGATTCTTCCGGGTATACGAGCACGCAAGGCATTTAGGGCGACTTCGGTCGCCTATTTTTTTGCCTTTTTAAAAGATGATTAGCTAGCTAATTAGTTGATTGCATTTTATTCTTCCATCCGTTGTCTATCTTTCTACTCAATATCCCCCTGCAAGGTCCGCTTCGTGCCCATCACCCTCCAGGCCCTGTTCGCACCCACCAGCCCTGCTCTGAAGTTCGCCATCAAGACCCTGCTGGGCGGTGGACTGGCGCTGTGGCTGGCGCTGCGCTGGGGGTTGGAGCAACCCGCCTGGGCCTTGATGACTGCGTTCATCGTCGCCCAGCCGCTGTCGGGCATGGTGGTGCAGAAGGGCCTGGCGCGACTGGCCGGCACCTTGGTCGGTACGTTCATGTCGGTGGTGTTCATTGGCCTGTTCGCCCAGACCCCGTGGTTGTTCCTGCTGACCCTGGCCTTGTGGCTGGCCCTCTGTACCGCCGCTTCAACCCAATTGCGCAGTGCCTGGGCCTATGCCTTCGTGCTGGCCGGCTATACCGCAGCGATCATCGCGTTGCCGGCAATCGACCATCCCTTGCAGGTGTTCGACCAAGCGGTGGCGCGCTGCACCGAAATCTGCCTGGGCATCGTTTGCGCCACGGCCACCAGCGCGCTGATCTGGCCCATGCGCGTCGAGCAGCAACTCGGCGGCCAGGCGAGGCAGGCCTGGCAGAACGGCATGCAGACCGCCAGCGCCATGCTCGGCGGCGAAGACGAATCGCGCCAGGGCTTGCTGGATATCCTTGGACGCATCGTCGCCATCGACGCTCAGCGTGAACATGCCTGGTTCGAAGGCAGTCGTGGTCGCCAGCGGGCCCGGGCGATCCGTGGCCTGAGCCAGAAGCTGATGGTGCTGCTGCGCATCTCGCGTTCGGTGCGTCGTCAGTGGCGTCAGCTTGACGAACATCAAGCGGCGCACCTGGCGCCTTGGCTCGAGGAGGTTCGGACCCAGTTGGCCAGCCCCGACCAACCCAGCCTTCTGTTGTTGCGCCAGCGCGTCTGGGACGCTGCTCACGATGAACAGATCAGCCCCGCCGAGCATTTCTGCCTGGCGCGCCTGGCCTTGCTGCTGGATTTCGCCATGGCCGCCACCCAGGCGTTGCTCGATGTGGAGGAGGGGCGAACGCCCAAGGATGTATCGCTGGGCCTGGCGGCGCATCGCGACTTGCCGCTGGCGCTGCTGTTCGGCTCGCGCAGTGCGTTGGCGTTTCTGGTCATGAGCAGTTTCTGGCTGGCCACGGCCTGGCCCTCGGCCCCTGGAGGCCTGGTGCTGACCTGCGTGGTCTGCAGCCTGTTCGCCAGCCGCGAGAACGGCGCACAGATCGGCTTGAGCTTTTTGCGTGGCATCTTGCTGGCGATTCCGGCGGCGTTTTTCGTCGGGCAGATCCTGTTGCCGCAATGGAGCAGTTTCGCCTTGCTGTGTCTTGGCATGGGCGTGCCGCTGTTCTTCGGTGCGCTGGGCATGGCCCATCCGCGCACGGGGCCGACGGCGACCTCGTACTGCCTGCATTTCATCGTACTGGTGGCACCCCTCAACGCCATGCACTTCGACGTGGCCAGCATGCTCAACAGCGCCCAGGCCATGCTTATCGGTGTGGGGGCGGCGGTACTGGCGTTTCGCTTGGTCGTGCTGCGTAATCCGAAGTGGCTGGGGCGGCGCCTTAGGGCCGCCACCCAGAGCGACCTGGTTCGCCTGACCCATCGCGACCTGCGGGGTGCTGACAGTTGGTTCGGTGGGCGCATGGCCGATCGCCTGATGCAGTTGGCCCGTCATGCCAGCGAGTTGCCCGAGGCCGAGCGCAAGCGTTGGGACGATGGCCTGCATGGCTTGGACATCGGTGACGAGCTGGTGCACCTGCGCATGTGCCTGGCGGTGGCCCAGGTGCCGCTGGCCGGTGCCGAGCGCCAGTATCTGCAGCAACTGGAGGCGGTTCTGGCCAGTGGCCCTGCGCCTGGGCGCGGCCAGCGTCTGGATGCCGCCAGCGAACAGTTCGTCGAGGCCCTGCGCCGCCAGCCGTCGAGCGACCCGTTGCGCCTGGCCATCGGCGCGGTCCTGCAATTGCAGAAGAGCTGGGGCAAGTGGTGCCGTTGGCAGGAGGAAGTCCATGGGGTTGCGTGAATGGGCGCTGGGCGGCGTATTGCTCAGCCCGTTTCTGATCTATGTGCTGATGGCGTTGGCGCTTACCGGCCTGTTGCGCCTGGTGGTGCAGGCGACGCCGCTAGGGCGCTGGATCTGGCATGAAGCGCTGTTCGATGCGGCGTTGTTCGTCTGTGTGCTGTCGTTGGTGGTACATCTGTTGGGACCTTTGTAAGGAGTCAGTCCATGCGTACAGCGGTACGTACCCTGGTCACCCTGTGCGTGGTGGCCATTGCCGTGTTTGCCGGGTATCACCTCTGGCAGTACTACATGCTCACCCCCTGGACCCGCGATGCGCGGGTGCGGGCCGATGTGGTGGTGATCGCCCCGGACGTGTCCGGCTGGGTGCGCGAACTGCGGGTACACGACAACCAGCCGGTGAAGGCCGGCGATGTGTTGATGACCATCGACCACGAGCGCTTCCAGGCCGCTTTCGACCAGGCCAGTGCCGTGGCTGAAACCCGCACCCAGCAGTTGCGCCTGCGTGAGCGCGAAGCGGCCCGACGCACGGCCCTGGGTCCGGAGGCGATCAGCGCCGAGCTGCGCGAGAACGCCCAGATCAACGCCGCAATCGCCCGTGGTGAACTGCACGAGGCGCAAGCGCAACTGCAAGTGGCGAAGATCAACCTGGCCCGCAGTGAAGTGCGTGCGCCGCGCAGCGGCCACATCACCAACCTGCGGCTGGCCCAGGGCAACTATGTCAATACCGGGCAATCGGTAATGGCGCTGGTGGACGAGTCGACCTTCTATATCCAGGCCTATTTCGAGGAAACCAAGCTGCCGCGCATACGTGTCGGCGATCCGGTGAAGGTCTGGCTGATGGGCGCAGGGGAGGCCATGCATGGGCATGTGGAGAGCATCAGCCGGGGCATCACCGACCGCAACTCGACGCCGGATGGACAGTTGTTGCCGGAGGTGGAACCGACCTTCAACTGGGTGAGGCTGGCGCAACGGATCCCGGTGCGAATCAGGCTGGACGAGATTCCTGCAGGGGTGAACCTCAGTGCCGGGATGACGGCGAGTGTGCAGGTGCGGGAGGATGAGGTGCAGCGCTGAACAAGCCCCCACAGGCACCCGGGTACCTGTGGGAGTGTTTGCCGATCAGGGTTGCTGGGCAGTGGCCGCCAGGACGATCTCGCGGATGCACACATACTGCGGCTGTTGGTACGCCCAGGCGATAGCGCCGGCCACATCCTCGGCCTTGAGCACTACGCCGCCCATGTCATTGGCTTTCCACGACTCGTAGTCACGCTTGATGCCCTCGTCGGTGGTGTGGCCGAGCAGCTCGGTCTCGACCGCGCCCGGCGCGATGGTGACGACACGCACGTTGTGTGGCGCCAGCTCTTCGCGCAGGTTTTCCGACAGGCCATGCACGGCGAACTTGGTGCCGACGTAGGTGACATGGTTGGGGAAGGTCTTGCGCCCGGCGACGGAGCTGACGTTGATCAGGGTGCCGGCGCGACGCGCGACCATGCCGCTGGCCAGGGCATGCACGCCGTTTAGCAGGCCCTTGACGTTGATGTCGATCATCCGGTCCCACTGCTCGGGATCCTGCTCGTGCACCTGGCCCAGCAGCATCACGCCGGCATTGTTCACCAGCGCGTCGGCCGGGCCGTACAAGGCTTCGGCTTCGTTCACGGCCCCGACCAGCGCAGCACGGTCGCGAATGTCCACGGCGCGGCACAGGCAGTTGGGCAAGGCCAATGCTTCGAGACGTTCCAGGCGACGAGCGATCAGCAGCAGCGGGTGGCCTGCGGCCGAAAATTGCTGAGCCGTGGCGGCGCCGATACCGGAGCTGGCGCCGGTGATGATGATCAGAGGTTTGTTCATGAGCGCCTCCTAGGCATAATCGTTTTCGATGGCCAGGATTGTAGGCGTCGATCCAGGCCATGAAAAACGGCTTATTCCTCTGGCTGGTATCGGTTCTATCTATGGATATTCGTCATCTCAAGGCGTTCATCGCCGTGTTCGAAGAACGCAACATCACCTTGGCCGCCCAGCGCCTGTGCGTGGCCCAGCCGACATTGTCGGTGACCATACGGCAACTCGAAGACGACCTCGGCGTCAGTCTGTTCCTGCGCCAGGCCCGCGGGGTGGACGTCAGCGAGCAGGCGCGGGCGCTGTATCCCCAGGCGTGCCGCATGGTCGCGGAAGCCGAGGCGCTGCGCCTGCGCTTTCGCCAGGAGCAGGAGCGTGTCCCGCTCGCGCTGGGTATCGAGGCCGATATTGCTCCGGCCCAGGTCGAAGCATGCGTGCGTCTTGCGGCTCAGGCCGTGCCCGGGCTGCAATTGACGTTGCTGGACGGTTGCGAGGGCGATGCGCGGCTGGCCGATGAAGCCGAGCGCTGTGAGGATGAGCTCTTCCTGGCGCTGTGGGAAGAGTCGTTTGTCCTGGTCATGGCCACCGGCAGCCAGGCCGACGGTCGCTGGATCACCTGCCCGCAGCACCCTTCGCACCAGCGCCTGATGGGGCTGTATGGCGAGGGTGAGCAGGTGGCACAGGCCGGATCGTTGCAACTGGCGTTGGCGCTGGTCGCCGCCGGAATGGGCGCGGCCTGGTTGCCACAGTCGCTGGTCGAGCGCCACCCGGGGGTCTACTGGCAACCAGGGCCCGGCCCGGCGCTGCGGCGTCGGGTCGGGTTGTGCTACGCCGCCCAGGCTTTGGCCATTCCTGCCTTGGCCAGCTTGCAGCAGGTGCTGAGCGGCAGCAGCCTGGGTTAGAGGAGCATGCCGTCGGAGACTTCCAGGCGCTGCCCGGTTATCCAGCCATTACCGTCCTCAAGCAGCAGAGCGATGGCTGCGCCGATATCGTCGGGCAGGCCGGCGCCGCCCAGGGCAGTATTGCTGGCCACGAAGGCGTTGACCTGCGGATTGTCACGTATGGTGCCACCAAAATCGGTCTCGATGGCGCCCGGATGCCGCGCTAGACACCCAACTCCTTGGCCTGGTAGCGGGTGAGCACCTCCATGTCGGCGGGCCCGGGCCATGCCAGTGACGATGCTGTACCTGCGCCAGCGGCATGTTCCGCGCCGCGTACAGGCGTTCATGGGATGGATGGAGGCGCTGTTGACCGATCAGCTCGATCCGGCGGTATCCGGCGCTCGCTGAAAAACCTTGGCGAAGGCGGCGCAGGTTGCGTTAGTCTGCGCAACAAACGATCTGCGCGTTGCCCGACAGAGGCAACCGTTCCCGCCCGGCGTGCGTTCCTTCCGATTTCATTGCGAGGTAGCGTCATGGCCATTACATCCCAGGATATCTGCACAGCTGCCGAGCAGCTCAACGGCTTCGTCGGTTTTCATGGCAAGCGTGGCACGCATATCGTGCGCTTTTCCGAGGACGCATTCGGTATGGATGTCGCGGATGCGAGCATTACACCCTGCAGCGAGTTCGTCTGGCGTCCCGAGTCGGGGCAGCGCATGGCGCTCTGCCGTGAGCGCCTGGCACTGTTGGTGCAGCAGCATGTGGACGATCGTCTGAACATTGGCGAGCCGCTGCGGATCTATCTGCGCCGCATCGACCTGCCGGAGATTGTCGCCGAGCGTAGCCTGCGGTTCAGTCGGGGTAGGCCAGCTTGAGAGGGCCAGCCTCGCTGCGAGCGACGTTGACCTGGTTGCGACCTTGATGCTTGGCGGTATAGAGCGCCTTGTCGGCGTCTTCAAGCCACTGCTCGGGCGTCTTCAGCCCAGGATGATAGGCCGAGAGGCCTATGCTCAGGCTGATGCGCAATTCCGGCAGTTGTGGGTTGCGATAGGCGCCGACCTGTTCACGCAGGCGCTCCATCGCAACACCGGCCTGGATCTGGTCGGTGGCAGGCAGGATCAGGCAGAACTCGTCACCGCCGTAGCGCCCGGCCAGGTCATCTTCGCGCAGGATGCGCTTGAGCTCATGGCTCAGTTGGCGCAGCACGCAATCACCGACCACGTGGCCGAAGGTGTCGTTGATGGTCTTGAAATGGTCGATATCGATCAGGGCGATGACGGCCGGTGCTTGCTGTTGCTGGCAGATCTGGAACCTCAGCAGCAGCAAGTCTTTCCATGAGCCGTGGTTGAGCAGCCCGGTGAGGCTGTCGGTGCGGCTCAGGGCGCTCAGTCGACGCTTGTGGTCGGCCAGCTTGATCGCCAACTGGTAGCAGACCCATCCGAGCGCCAGCGGGTAGAGCGTCAGCATTGGCAGGCAGGCATAGACCTGCAATGTCGTGGCTTGCAGTTGCAGGCCGGGGCCGAACAGCGCCATGGCCAGCAGCATGCCTGCCAGTTGCGCCAGCAACCCGCGCAGCACCAGGCGCTTGCCGCCTGCGGCGACGTTGTTCATGGTCATCATCGACAGGATGGTCACGGTCGGCAACGGATTGAAATGAATGGCCGCGGCCCAGAAGCCGCCGCTCAACGAATCGAGCAACAGGTTGCGCTGTTCGGCGCGGTAGGGCGCAGGGGAGCGGATCGCCCATTGATAAGCCAGGTGGGGCCAGGCCAGACCGTTGAGCAGCATCAGCAGCCACGCCCAGGTGGGCGGGTGCAGCGGGGCAAGTGCCGCCATGACGCTGAACAGGCCGATGCCCATGCCGATGGTGCGCGGCAGGTAGATGCGTCTGACGAATGAGAGCCCCTTGCCGCTTCTGTTGTCGATCATGTCTATCGTTCTTTTTCTGCAGAAGCCGTTTATCGCATAAGTTGCATGAATATTGTTGAACAATGATTCATGGCGGAAAAATGACCTTACAAGCCAATTCACGGTTGATCCGATCATTGTGAGGTAGCATCAAGCCTATCTTCCTCCTCGGAGTGCTCCTGCTGATGGCCCCCATGGCTTCCCTCGCCGGCGAGCCGGCACCTTACAGAGATGGGCGTTTCCACAATCAGGCCGAGCTGCCCAAGGATGGCGTGCTCAAGAAGTTGCGCATCGGTCTCAAGTACCTGCTGCTGCGCAAGCCTCCCGAAACACGACCTGCCACTCCCCCGAGCCTGCAGCCGATGACCCGCCAGCAGGTACTCGATGCTCCCGACCACAGTCTCTGGCGTCTGGGGCACTCCACTGTACTGCTGAAACTGCGTGGACATTTCTTTATTACAGACCCGGTGTTTGCCGATCGCGCCTCGCCGGTGCAATGGGCCGGCCCGCTGCGCTTCCACGCTTCGCCGCTGGCGATCGACCAGTTGCCGCCGCTGGCTGCAGTCATTCTGTCCCACGATCACTTCGATCATCTCGATGAGTCGGCCATACGTCAGTTGGCGCCAAGCACCGGCCAGTTTCTTGCGCCGCTGGGCGTGGGCGACCGTTTGGTCGAGTGGGGCGTGCCGAGCGACAAGGTGCGTCAACTGGATTGGTGGCAGGAAACCGAAGTCGCAGGCGTGCGTTTCGTCGCCACACCGGCGCAGCACTTTTCTGGGCGCGGCCTGTTCGACAGCAACAGCACCTTGTGGGCGTCGTGGGTGGTGATCGATGAAGGGCTGCGACTGTTCTTCAGTGGAGATACTGGATATTTCGAGGGCTTTCGTGAAATCGGCGAGCGCTTCGGACCCTTCGATCTGACATTGATGGAGACCGGCGCCTACAACCTGGCCTGGCCCAATGTGCATATGCAGCCTGAGCAGAGTCTGCAGGCACACCTCGATCTGCGCGGGCGCTGGATGTTGCCGATCCACAATGGAACCTTCGATCTGTCCCTGCACAGCTGGCAGGAGCCATTCGAGCGCATCGTCGCGCTCGCCGCGCAGGCCCAGGTTCCGTTGAGCACGCCACAGATGGGCGAGCGCGTCAGTCTCGATTCGCCCCATGCCGGGCAGAACTGGTGGCAGCCCAGGCCTTTGCGTCAGCGAGGCGACAGCACTGAGCGTGCAGTGGCGGTGCGCTGAGTATCAGCTTTCACGGCCCTTCTTTATTGGCGACTCTTGTTCATCATCCAGCAGCTTCGACGGCGGCTTGCCGCTGTCGCTGCGTACCTGGGCGTGGCTGATGAGGGCGAAGATGAAGCTACCACCGATGATGTTGCCGGCCAGGGTCGGCAGGGCGAACTCCAGCCAGAAGCTGCGCCAGGTCTGCTCTCCGGCCCAGACCAGATAAGACACTTCTACCGAGCCGACGACGATATGGGTGAAGTCGCCCAGGGCCATCAAGTAGGTGATCATCAGGATGATCCAGATCTTGGCGTTCTCCATGGACGGGATCATCCAGACCATGGTCGCGATCATCCAGCCCGAGACGATGCCCTTGGCGAACATCTGGCTCGGATCGTTGTGCATCACCTTGCGCCCGATTTCGAGGAAGGCCACATCGGTCTTGCTGTCGAAGATCGGCAGCTCGAGCATCACCCAGGCCACCAGCAAGGTGCCGGCGAGATTGCCCACCAGCACCACGGTCCACAGGCGTAGCAGGCGACCGAGGTTGGCGAGCGTAGGGGAGGTCATTACCGGTAGCACGGCGGTCAGGGTGTTTTCGGTGAACAACTGCTGTCGAGCGAGAATCACGGCAAGAAAACCAGCGGCGTAGCCGAGGCTGGCGATCACCTGACTGCTGTCGTTGTCTGGCAGGCGTGCATAGAACAGCCCCATGGCCATCAGCGACAGGCCCATGGTCAGGCCGGCAGCCAGTGCCGACCACCACAGGGCCGCGAGGGTGCGCTCCAGTTCCTGATCGCCCTGGGCGCGGATGATCTCGTGCAGTACTGCCGCGCGGGGTGGCTGGTTATGGCTGACTTCCTGCTCTTCATCTGCCGACAGGCCTGGTGTTTTCTCGTTCTGCGCTTTGCTCATCGTGGTGCGCTCCAGGGGGTGTTTCTCTACAGATCGATTGCGCTCGGATTAGTTGCCAGTGAGCTCCTGGGGGCAGATAAAAGTTTTTTTGGATCAAAGTGTTGACTGTGATTTCAAACCACGTATTATTCGCCTCCTCGCAGCGATGAACGCAGCGGGGCAGTCGGTAAGTCGTTGACGTTGAAGGCTTTTGAAAGAAAGCGGTTTGAAAAAACTTCAAAATAAACGCTTGACAGGCA
>NZ_JABWRO010000068.1:0-29627 GCF_014268985.1 Pseudomonas sp. RW10S2
GGAGCGGGCTTGCCCGCGAAGAGGCCGGTGAGGCGACTATCGTTATTGCAGATGTTCCTTCAGCGCCTGCGCCGCCTGATTCATCGCGCTACGAGTTCCGGGCACCTGCCCCAGCACGTTCAGCAATCCGAAGTCATGGATCATGCCGTTGTAGCGCACGGCAGTCACCGGCACACCGGCAGCATCGAGCTTGCGGGCGTAGGCTTCGCCTTCGTCACGCAGCACATCCATTTCGGCGGTCTGCACCAGTGCTGGCGGCAGGCCTCTGAGTTGATCCAGGCTAGCCCGCAGTGGCGAGGCATGGATGTCATCACGCTGACGCGGGTCGGTGGTGTAGCTGTCCCAGAACCACTGCATCATGTTGCGGGTCAGGAAGTGCCCTTCGGCAAACTGGTTGTACGATGCATTGTTGAAGTTGGCGTCGGTCACCGGCCACAACAGCGCCTGGAACCGCAGCTTGGGTGTACCCGCTTCCTTGGCCTTGATCGCCACCACCGCCGCCATGTTGCCGCCGACGCTGTTACCGGCCACGGCCAGTCGGCTGCCATCCACACCGATTTCCTTGCCGTGCTCGGCCACCCAGCGGGTCGCGGCGTAGGCCTGGTTGATCGCGGTGGGGAACTTCGCTTCTGGCGATGGCGTGTAGTCGACATAGACTGCCGCCGCGCCGGAGCCGACCACCAGATCATGGATCAGGCGCTCGTGGGTCGGGTAGTCGCCCAGCACCCAGCCACCGCCGTGGAAGAACATGAACACTGGCAGCTCACCTTTCGCGCCTTGCGGGCGCACCACGCGGATGTCCAGCGGCTTGCCGTCGATCTGCAGTGTGCGACGCTCGACCTGGATACCCGAAAGATCGACCTTGACGCTGGCCTGCGCACCGCTGAGCACGGCCCGTGCATCTTTGGGCGCCAAGGTTTCCAGCGGCTTGCCGCCACCGGCGGCCAGGGCATCGAGGAAGCCTTGGGTGGTGTGCTCGACGCCGGCGCTACCGGCGGCGAAGGCGCTGTTGACGGCGAGGGCGAGCAGGCCGGCGGTCAGGGTGCGGGACAGTTTCATGGTTCAAGCTCCTCTGGGGTCGGGCCGTGGGGTTCAGTTCTGGTTGGCGGTGGTGGTTGGGTGGATGTAGCTGACCTTCTGCACCTGGCCGCTGCTATCGCGGTAGGTGAGGGTGGCGGCGGAGGCATGGCTGCGAGTGCTGTTCGGAGCATCGACCGCGATGACCTGGGCGATGTCCAGGTTCATGCCGTACTGGTATGGCGTGGCCTCGATGGACTGGGCGAAGGCGCCTGCAGTGGTGCCGAGGGTCAGGGTGGCGATGGCGAAGGCTTTGCGAAGGGTGGTCATGATCATTCTCCAAGGGTTCGGTAAGGGATCAGCGACTGCTTGCTGCTTGAGTCGAATATTGCGCGCAAATATTTAGCGCGCAAAATATATTTCCGCTATGGAGAAGATTGAGTGGGGTTATCGGTGGTGGTGCGGGCGTCGAGTCAACTGCCAGGGCGATATTGCAGGGCCTCGGCCAGATGGGAGCGGGCGATGCGCTCGGCCTGTTCAAGGTCAGCCAGGGTGCGGGCGACCTTGAGCAGGCGGTGGGCGGCGCGCAACGAAAGGTTGAGTCGCTCGCACGCGCCTTCCAGCCATGACTGGTCGGCGGATTTCAGGTCGCAATGTTTGCGCAGGCCTGGCATATCGAGAAACGCGTTGGCACAACCCTGGCGACGCTGTTGCCGCTCGCGGGTCTGGGCGACCTGGGCAGCGACGCTGGCGCTGGTCTCGCCACTGGGCTGGTGGCTGAGGGTGGTGCTTTCGCGTGCGACGGTCAGGTGCAGGTCGATGCGGTCGAGCAGCGGGCCCGAGAGCTTGTTGCGGTAGCGCTGGATCTGCTCAGGGCTGCACCGGCAGCGGGCTGCCGGGTCGCCCAGGTAGCCGCAGGGGCAGGGGTTCATCGCCGCTACAAGCTGGAAGCGCGCAGGAAAGCGCACCCGGTCCCTGGCCCGTGAAATCACGATCTCGCCCGACTCCAGCGGCTCGCGCAGCACCTCCAGCACACGGCGTTCGAACTCGGGCAGCTCGTCGAGAAACAGCACCCCATGATGGGCCAGGGTGATTTCCCCAGGCTGTGGCCGACTGCCGCCACCGACCAGTGCCGGGCCCGACGCGCTGTGATGAGGGTGGCGAAACGGCCGCTGTGGCCAGCAGTCGATCGGTGCCTTGCCGCTGACCGACTGGATGGCCGCAACCTCCAGCGCCTCGTGCTCGTCCAGCGGTGGCAGCAAGCCCGGCAGGCGGCTGGCAAGCAAGGTCTTGCCAGTGCCGGGTGGCCCGGTAAACAGCAGGTTGTGCGCCCCCGCCGCCGCGACCAGCAGGGCGCGCTTGGCCGCGATCTGCCCCTGCACTTCGCTCAGGTCCGGATAGGGGCGCGCGCGCAGTGTCAGGCCATTGGCGGCATAGGCTGGCAGCGGTGCCTGGCCATTGAGGTGCGCTACCAGCTCCTGCAGATGCCCGACCGCATACACCACCAGCCCACTGGCCAGACTCGCTTCCTCGGCATTCTCCCGTGGCACCACCAGTGCCCGCCCGGCCTCCCGCGCCGCCAGCGCCGCCGGCAGCACGCCCTGTACCGGGCGCAATGCCCCGGATAGCGCCAACTCGCCCAGGCATTCGAAATCGACCAAGGTCGCCACCGGCACCTGGCCGTTGGCGGCGAGGATGCCCAGGGCGATGGCAAGGTCGTAGCGCCCGCCATCCTTGGGCAGGTCGGCGGGGGCGAGACTCTGGGTGATGCGTCGGGCCGGGTATTCGAGGCCGGAATTGACGATGGCACTGCGTACCCGGTCCTTGCTTTCCTTGACCGTGGCCTCGGGCAGGCCGACCAGGGTGAGGTTGGGCAGACCGTTGGCCAAGTGGGTTTCGACGCTGACAGCGGGCGCCAGCACCCCGACCTGGGCGCGGCTGTGGACGAGGGCGAGAGACATGGACACTCCTTGGTCACTGGGGATGCCGCGTCCTGCGGCAGGGGCAAGGATAGCCAGGGGCGTGGGCAGTGGCGGGTGAAGAGTGCGACGAGATTTTGCCAAGGCATGGCGTTTTTTTGTTGAGTGGACACAGTCCGTCAGGCCCACCGTGGCGCAGCAGCGTGAAGATACTTTTTATGTCATATGGCAAGTATTCACTAAGAAAATTGATTTATCAGCAATTTTAAAAAACATAACCCTGTTTCTGGGTAAACAGAACGCAATCCAGACTAAGCGCTTTCAGCATAAATTGGATCCAATATCAGATATACGCTCACCTCACCCAGCGCCAGCACGATCGCTTACAGGCCAAGGAGAACGCCACCATGATGTTGAAGAACCCTTCCACTAAGTACCGCCATTTCAACGTGGTTGATCTGCCGGACCGCACCTGGCCTGGCCAGGTACAGAAAGCCGCACCGGTCTGGTGCAGCGTTGATATGCGCGACGGCAACCAAGCCCTGATAGAACCGATGAACGCCGAGCGCAAGCGCCGCTTCTTCGATCTGCTGGTCAAGGTCGGGTTCAAGGAGATCGAGGTAGGTTTTCCGGCGGCTTCGCAGACTGATTTCGATTACGTCCGTGAGCTTATCGAAAGCGGCGCAATCCCTGACGATGTCACCATCCAGGTCATGACTCAGGCGCGTACTCACCTGATCGAGCGCACCTTCGAGGCGCTCAAGGGCGTGCCGCGGGCCATTGTGCATGTCTACAACGCCACGGCCCCTGTGTTCCGCGAAGTCGTGTTCGGTGTCGACCGCGCTGGCTGTATCGATATTGCCACCCAGGCCACCCGTGAGATCAAGGCGTTGATGCAGGCCAATCCGCAAACCCAGTGGACCTACCAGTATTCGCCGGAAACGTTCTGCTTCACCGAGTTGGACTTCGGCCTGGAAATCTGCGACGCGGTCATCGCCGAGTTCCAGCCAACGCCGTCCAACAAGATGATTCTCAATCTGCCCACAACCGTCGAGGTGTCGACGGCCAACGTGTTCGCCGACCAGATCGAATGGTTCTGCAGGCATGTGAGCCAGCGAGACAGCGTGATCATCAGCGTGCACCCACACAATGACCGCGGCACCGGGGTGTCAACTGCCGAGCAGGCGTGCCTGGCGGGTGCCGAACGGGTCGAGGGGACGCTGTTCGGCAATGGCGAGCGCACCGGCAACGTCGATATCCTGACCTTGGCCATGAATCTGTATACCAGCGGCATCAGCCCTGAACTGGACTTCTCGGACATCACCCACGTTCAGCGTGAGGTCGAGTACTGCAACCAGTTACCTACCCATCCTCGTCATCCCTATGCCGGTGAGTTGGTGTTCACTGCGTTCTCCGGCTCTCATCAGGACGCGATCAAGAAAGGCTTTGCGCGCCGCCGCGCAAACCCTCACGGTTATTGGGAAATCCCCTACCTGCCGATCGACCCTGCCGACATGGGGCGCAGCTATGAGGCGGTGATCCGGGTCAACAGCCAGTCGGGCAAGGGAGGCGTGGCGTATCTGCTGGAGCAGCAGGGCATCGTGCTGCCGCGGCGTCTGCAAATGGAGTTCAGCGGCGTGGTGCAGCGGGTTGCCGATGCCGAAGGCCAGGAAGTGACCAGCGATATGATCCTGGCCTGCTTCACTGAAACCTATCTGCAGCAGGGCAGGCCCTACACCCTGACCCAGCCCATGCTCACCAGTGACCGAGCAAGCACCTACGTCAGTGCTCAATTGCTCGTTGACGGTGGCCGCCTGCCATTGACCGGGGAGGGTAACGGGCCGCTCGCCGCGCTGGTCAACGCCTTTGCCGCACTTGGCCTGAATTTCGACATCGCCGACTACCATGAGCATGCGGTACGTGATGGCGCCCAGGCCGAGACGATCGCCTATGTGGAAATTCGCGTCAACAACCAGCTGCTTTTCGGTGTTGGTAAAGACAGCAGCATTCTCCAGGCTTCGCTGCAGGCTTTGGTCAGTGCCGTGTGCAGGGCTACTCGCCAGGGCCTGCTCGAGCCCTTGGGCAATACCATCGTCACGGCCTGAGGCGATATCGGCATTGGAAGCCTTGGGAACAGACTGCGGGCATGGTGCGGTGGTGGCCAGCCACGAGGTCCGCATGGAAGGCGATGTATACATGCGGACCTTGCAGCTCAGTTCACGCATTGAACACTGTCAGATCATCCTGGTTTCCGGATTTTGGTCTTCGAACCTGGCAGTTCTTCAGTCGGGCGTGCGCTCCTGCACCTCCACCAGCCCAGCCTCCAGCCCCCGCACCATCACGCCCTCGGGCACCGCTGCACCGGTCGTCACCGGAATCTGCTCGACCGCAGCCTGTGGCGTCGCTCGATACACCACGTAGCGTCCCCCCTGGCCATCATCGCGCAATGCGTGCGGGGGAATGGCGATACCCTGTTCGTCACGCTGCAGAATGATCGACAGGCGTGCGCTCATCCCCGCGCGCATGGGGTGCTGCAAGGGCTGTGCTGGCAGGTCGATCGACACCTTCACTGGGTACTGGGCTCCGGCGCCTTGCGTATCAGCCGTCTCGCTCTGGATACCGATGGCGGTCAGGCGACCGCTCAGTTCACCGGAAAAGCCGTCGCCACTGATCTGCACCGGCATGCCTTCGTGCAGTAGGCGCAGGTCGGTCTCTTCCACCCGGCTCAAGGCCTGGAAGCGCTCCTGGCCTATCACGCCGAGCAGCGGTACCCCCTGGGTAACGGCGACACCCGTTTGCAGGGGAACGGATTTTCCGCCCTCTTGAGGGGCCGGGCGAACCACATACCCGGCCAGCGGAGCGAGCAGTTCGCGTCGTGCATACAACTGCTCGAGGGCCTGATGGCGCGCTTGGGCGTTGGCCAGTTCCATTGCCGCGATGCTGAGCTCCTCGCCGTGGCCGTGCGCAAGTGTTGTAAGCAGATCCTCGTTGGCGGCGGTCAGGTCCTGGCGCTGGGTGTTCACCTGCTGAGCCAGGCTTTCGACCTCCATTCGCGCGACGATGCCGCGCTCGAACAGCGCCTGGGTATCGCGCAGGCTATTCTCGCTGCGGGATAGGTTCTGGTTCGCGGCCGCCACTGCGCGCCGTGCGCGGGCGACTTCTGGGCTGGAGCTCCAACGTTCCAGGCGTTGCGCCTCTCGACGGGCCTTGAGCAGCTCAGCCTGTGCCTGGCGCAATTGCACTTGCAGCTGCGCAGGGTCCAGCGTCACCAGCACCTGGCCTTTCTCGACGTGCTGGCCCTCCTGTACGCGCACGTCGGCGATCAGCCCATCGAAAGGTGCAGCGAGGGTGATGTGGTCCATTGACTGCAGGTGGCCTACCAGGCCCAGGCGATTTTCCAGCAGGCGCGGTGCTACCTGCACCCACTGCGCTTGCGGGGAAGCGCCCGGCTGCTCATCCGCATCGCCGTAGCAGCCCGGCAGATTGGCGAGGGCCAGCACCAGTAGCGCGCGGCCGCCAGTGATCGAGCAAAACCTAGTCATTCAGTGCAATGTCCCAACTGTCCAGCGTGGTGCCCAGGGTCTGGTCCAGTTCGGCCTGGGCGTTCATGTAGCTGATGAGCGCACCCAGGCGCGTATTCTGCGCCGTGCGCAGGTCGTTCTCGAAACTCAGAACCTGGAAGTTGCTTGATCGGCCGACGGTGAGTTTTTCTCGTTCGATCGCTAGTTTGCGTTGCGACAATTCCTGCGCGCGCAGGGCAATCTGGTACTGGCGCCAGCGCACGCCGATGTCGCGCACGGCATTGGTCACGTCCCGCTGGAGTTGCTGACGTGCTTCCTGCAACCGGACTTCCTGGGTTTCCACCCCGACACGCGCATGTACTTCAGCCTGACGGGTACTCAGGTCACCGATCGGAATTTCCACTTGAACACCCACATAATTCTCCCAACTGCGCGCGCTGCCGTTGAGGTTGTTGCGTTCACGTACCTGGGCGCCACCACCGACCAGAGAGACGTCCCACAGGCGCTCGTTACGCGCCACCGTCAGGTTGATCGTTGCTTGCTCGCCGGCAATCAGTTCGATGAGGTAGGTCGGTTGCAGGGCCTGAGCCTGTTGAAGGGCCAAGGAGGTGTCGACATCGATCGCGTCTGCATGGACCGTGTCGCTGGCGACGATGGGGGTATCGAGATCCAGCGCCAGCATCTGCAACAGAGCCAGGCGCGCGGCTTGCTGTTGATTGCGGGCGTCTTCCAGTCCGAGCTCCTGGGTGGCGACTTCGGCTTCGGTCTGGACTATCTCGAAGGCTGCCATGCGACCGGCAGCAATCATTGCCTGGTTCACCTCGAGCAATTGATTGGCCCGCTGCAGGGCGTCGCGGGCAATCTGCAACTGCTCCTGGGTCTGCAGCAGAGTGTGATAACCGATGATGATTCGGGTGATGGTCTGCGCCACGGTGTCTTTCAACGCCAGCCGGTTGACCTGCTCGCCCAGGCGGGCCAGTTGCACCGGTGCCGTGGCGACATCCCTGCCGGCACCGCGCAGCAGCGGCTGGATGACCGTGATGTTGGCGCCGTCGTTACGGGTCAGCCCGGCCAGTTCGGCCTCGGTGTGACGATAGGTCCAGCCCAGGCTCAGGCGGGTGCCGTAAGGAGTCAGCAGGGTCGTAGTGGGTGTGATATCCCCTTGGCGATAGCGGTCGGCCTGGTTGTGATTGGACAGGTAGTTGCCGCGGATGAGCAGCTTGGGGCTGAAACGATCCTCGGCCACCCGCAGGTCGAACTTCTGAGCAATTCGATCCAGATAGGCGCTGCGGATCCCGCGGTTGTCGCGCAGACCGAGGTAGATCGCGTCGCTTAGGCTCAAATCAATGCGCTGTGCCTTCAGCGAGAGGCTGGAAACGGCTGGCGAAGGTGCGCTCGACCGGGTCGCCTGGGAAGGCGCGAGCGCCAGGCTGGCCAGGGCAGGCCCGGTGCTCATGATCAGCAGTAGCAAGGCCAGGCAGCGCTCAATCATCGCGCAACGCCTGTACCGGTTGCAGGCGGGCGGCAGACAGCGCCGGGCTCAAGCCGAAGAACAGCCCGGTGAGGACTGCGCCTCCGATGCCAAGTGGCAACGACAGGGGGGCGAGGCTGAAGTCGGCCCAGCCAGACAGCAAAGTAAACAGCCACCCCGCGCCCACGCCCAGCACTGCACCGCAAGCTGCGCCGGTCACGGCCAGTACCACCGCTTCGAGGAGAAACAGCCAGGCGATATCTTGCGGGCGGGCGCCTAGTGCCATGCGCACGCCGATCTCGCGGCGGCGTTCGGAGACGTTCATCAGCATCACGTTCATCACCCCGACACCGCCCACCAGCAGGGCAATGCCGCCCAGCCCTGCCAGCAGCCAGGAGAACAGCCGCGACTGCTGGGCGATACCGGCGAGCAACTGCTGGGGAGCCTGGACATCGATCGTGCGACCGGGCAGTGCGGTCTGCAACCGCGCCTGCAGGCGAGGGGCGACGGCAAGTGGGTCGGCACCGTCGGCAGTGCGCGCCAGAACGGTACCCACCTGAGATGCGCTGACCAGCCGTCGCATACCTTCGAGCGGGATCAGCAAGCTGTCGTCGATCGACAGCGGCAGCAGTGGGTTTTGTCCGATGCCGTGCAATACGCCGATCACCTGGAACACGTAGCCTGCGATCTGTAGCTGTGCGCCAGGCATGACCGGCATGCCCTGTGCGGCCAGATCGGCGGCAAGGCGCTCGCCCAGTACCGCATGGGTGCTGCGGCTGTCGTAAGGGCTGATGAAACGCCCCTCTATCAATCTCAGGTCGAGTACTTCGGCCAGTTGCGGATCTACCCCGGCTAGCAGCGCGTCGTGTGTTCGTCCGTGCAGACTCACGCGTACCGACGACAGGCTCAGCGGACTGATTGCACGCAGTCCCGGCTCGGCTTCGCGCACGGCTTGGGCGTCGAAGGGCTGCGTTGCCTGTGCCGACAAGTGGGCGCCTGCAGGCCATTGCACGTCGGCGACCAGCAGGTTACTGCCCATGCCCTTGAACACCGCCATCGCCTGGCGCTGGGCGTTATGCCCAATGTTCAGCAGCGCAACCACGGCTGCGCAGCCGACTGCGATACCGAGCAACGCCAGAATGGCCCGGCGTCCCAGGCGCTGGAGGCTATCGAATGGTTCAGAAAGGCGCTGAGCGAGGGATGGGCCGTAGGCTCGCGTGCTAACCATGCACGACCTCGCGTATGCAGCCCTCGACAACCTGCAGGCAGCGTTGCAGACGACGGGCAATCCCCAGGTCATGGGTGACGATGATCAGGGTGACGCCCTGCTCACGGTTGAGAGCCAGCAGCAGTTCGATGATGTCTTGTGCAGTCTGGCCATCGAGGTTGCCGGTGGGCTCGTCGGCGAGCAGCAGTTGGGGCTCACCGACGAGGGCGCGGGCAATGGCCACTCGCTGGCGTTGGCCCCCGGAGAGCTCTGCCGGGCGGTGGTGCAGCCGTTCGCCGAGGCCTACCCGGCGCAACTGCTGGCGCGCCGCCTCCCGTGCCGAGTTGCGTGGCTCGCCACGGTAAAGCAGCGGCAAGGCGACATTGTCGAGGGCATCCAGACGCGGCAGCAGGTTGAAGCCCTGAAAAACGAAGCCGATGTGCTGGTTGCGCATCACTGCGCGGGCGCCATCGGTTGCCAGGGTCATGTCGCGGCCTGCCAGGTGGAGGTGTCCTTGGGTGGGCTGGTCGAGCAGACCGATCAGGCTGAGCAAGGTGCTTTTGCCCGAGCCCGAGGCGCCAACGATAGCGCAACTTTGGCCGGCCTTGACCGACAACGAGACATCACGCAGCACGGGCCGCGCGGCGCTATGGGAGCTGTACGCATGCGTCACGCCTTGCAGGCGAATCAGCGTCTGGTTGGGTGACTCAGGCATCCATTGCCCACGATCCTTGGGAATCTGTTCAGGTATTCCCACTCAATACGATGGGCACCTGGTTGAATAAATTCAGGTGTCTTGCGTTGCTGTCTTGTCGGTGTATTCAAGGCGTTTTGCCAAGACCAGATCGAGCAGCGATTGGAGTTGATCCTTGCTGTGCGATTGTTCTTTTTCGGCGTACTGGATGAGTTTGTTCAAATCATGTTCGTAGTTGTCGGGAAGCTGGGCTTCCATGATCGGCGGCAGGCCCTTGTAATAATCCAGGATGCCTTGAAGGGTTTTAGGTGACATGTGCCCGTCGCGGTTGTACTCGTCCATCAACTTCTGCGAAACCGCCCTGGACCAAGCCTCTTCTTGTGCACCGGTCTCCACCAGCGCTGCGCGCCGTTCGTTGACTGTAAATGCACCGCTGTCGTCATGCACGACTAGAGAGAGTTGTTCCATGGACATGCCCGCGAACGGGTTGGAACCTTTGTTGTTCAGGAAGGCGGTTGCCTGACGTGCTTGCTCGAGGCGCTGTGGGTCGTCCGAAGCGGGCGTTTCGGCATCGCGTTCGACCTTGGACTGCTCGAACGCCGGGCTGTGAATAGCGCGGGTTACCTGCTCGGCGATGGCTTTCAGGCCGCTACGGTCAGTACTGGCGTCGCGCTTTGCCGCCCGTGCTGCTGCGTCGCTGAGCAACTGCGCCAGTGGCGAGATGCTGGCGTTATCCGAGTTGCCCGTTTTCTGGGGCGCCGCGACCGAGGCCGTGGCGTCAGGCTTTTCATCTGGCTTGCCAGTGCCTTGAGTTGCGTTGAGGGTTTTTACCTGTGACGCCGGCAGGCTGTTGACACCATCCATGATCGTCTCCGTATCTCTCTGGGCAGCGGGGATGCTGCGTCTACTTTGGACCCGTTCTGCCCCGGATCGCTCCGGGGCAGAACGTTCAGCGACTTACTTGATCGTGAATTCGACGTTCCACGAATAGTTCGACAGGCTGGTCGAGGTGATGGTTGCGGTGCAGCGAGCGCCGCCGCTGGCATCGGCATCCTTGGTCCATTTCGGGATCTTGGTGATGGTGCCACCCAGCCCGCCCGGGGCAATCGTGTTGACGAACGAGGTACGGAACACGCAGGACTTGCCGCCGATGGCGTAGCGCACGAAGGCGGTGGTGATGTCTGGGCTCAGGGGGCCGGTCACGACAAAGGTGAAGGCCTGGTTCGGCAGGATCGAATCTTTGGGCTTGGGCGTTGCGCTGGCGTTGGTCAGGGCTTCGTTGTTGCCGATCATCGAGTACTTGGCTTCGGCAGTGCCCAGGTTCTTGACGGTGATCTGCACGGGAGGGCCTGCATGCGCTGCACCGGCAGCGAACAGGGAGGTAACGGCCAGGGCCGCGAAGATCCGTTTCTTGAATTGCATAGCGTATTTTCCATGTGTTGACATTTTCGTATGTCGCACGACGGACGACAGTCCGCCTTGCCCGGTCTGCAGCGTTACGGCAGCTGCATGTCCTTTCCGGTCACTTTGCATCGGTGCCTTCCATGGGTTAGCTCGACTTGCGCAAAGTCCAGCTAAATAAATCCTTCCAGTTGAGGCAGTTAACGGCACAGGGAGGGAATACTTTAGTGACGGATTCTTGCGCGGCCTGAGACTACAGCTCATTGAAGCGTGCTCGTGCAGCATTTGCCTGGGCCTCGATGCCGAGGCGGTATCGAGGCTTGGTCGTGAGGTTTCAGACGCCAGCGTTGCGGCTGACTTCAAGATCATTCAACAACGCCTTGGCCAGGGCGCTGAGGTAGTGCAGGGCGGTGATTGCCGCAGGGTTCGCCTCCCCTGTGAACTGATCGCTCAGATCACGTGTACAGCCCACCAGCACTGAGATTTCTTCGATGGCGCGCTCATAGGGGACACCGGGCTGTACGCGAAACATCTCGAGAAAGGTGGCAACACCTGCGGTGGTGCGACCGGATTGGTTACCGCTCATGTTCATCACTCCTTGACGGGCTCAGGGTCACATCCGGTTCAGCGCATGTTCGATCAGCGCGCGAGCCGTTTCGGCGGAGTGCGCGGCGTTCGACAGCATGTGCAGGCCGGGTACACCGGCATAGGTGCGGCAGTGTTCGTCGATGGTTTCGGCAACGCCGCGTAACAGCTCGCTGGCGTGAGCCAGGGCGTCGGGAGGGGTCATGTCGGTGTGGATGGAGAAGTAGGGGTTGTTGATGAGCTTGAGGCGGGGTGGGTCGGGGACGAGTTTCTTCATGGTTCAACTCCTGGACGACATCTGGAGCTGCCACCAGAACCCTTCTCACGGATTAGGGTGGCAGCCGTGCACGAGGTGAGAAGTCCGTGGTCCAGGGACACGGCCAGGTCGAAACCTGCTCGCGCACGGCTACCATGACGGGAAGCCATTCCTGAAACACTTGGGCTTCTCACACCCAGCCGCCAATGTGGGCGACCCAGCGAAGTTATCCCTGAGGCATTTCCCCGACAATTAAGAGGCTTCCGCAAAGCGCGTAGGATACTTCCTAGTCGCGCACAATCGAAGGTTTTAGCAGCATGTTCGGACTTGTCGTACGGTCAAAGCCAGCCGCAAAATTCAGCCATGCGTTGCACAGGCATGAGTTTCACCGGTAATGCGATGCTGAGCGGTGAGTGAGAAAGCAGGCAGTGTTAGGACTGGCAATGCATCATGACAAACGAGGAGATCTGTCCCTCGAAGACGCTTTCAGAACCTTGATGCAACAGGTCAGCGTAATGCGGGAAGCAGGTATACCGCTCAAACAGGTCAGGCATGCGCCTGTCTTCAGCTTTCTTCTAACCCCAAAGCAACTGGATAGGGTAAAGAAAATATGCCAACTGAAAGGCTGGCCTGTACCCAACCAGCGCGGAATCCTCATCGATCTGGAGGCTGTAGCTCATCCTATGGCTTCGCGCGGGTCCAAGGATAATTGCAGTGCAGCAGAAGTCCTGGCCATTTTGGTAGCGGCCTACTCAGCTTACAGCCAGATTGGGTTGAACAAGCCCAAGCATTCCCAAGCCATAGTCTTCAATACAGGGCGTCAGGTAGTGGTGGGAGGGGGCAAATTTTACGCGGTGGCTGTAGTAGAAGTGCGTGTTGACGGCGCCAGAAGGTACTTGGCCCCGGTCACTGCGTATCACGCGACCGAGGCCAAGATTCGGAATATCAGGTGACTACGCGGAAGGACGGCCTCGAAAGCGAGTCTCCTGCACTGAAGCAGAACAACCCAGATGCTTGCGATTTCCCTTCATATGACCTTGGCATGCCAGGCCTACGCAGCTCCGCCGACAAATTTTCTGCTGTCGCCGTAGTCAGATGCCATGTTAAGTCAGTTGGTGGAGCAAGAGCAAGAATGCGGGCGCTAGCCGGTTAGGCGCCGCCTCCAAAGACGCCTCAACCTCTGCATTTTTTCTCAGCCTCCAGACAGCCGCGCCTCAACCCCAAACAACACCACCAACACCCCACTCAACACCAAGGTCACGATCACAAACAGCACATTGCGCCGCGCCGCCCGGGCCTGGGCGGGTGGCAGGTCGTGGGTGAGCGAGAAACGGGCTCGTTCATCAGGCTTTTCAGGCGTCATGGCAATGCTCCTCTCGCTCGGGTTGTCGTGGTTGCCTGCCGCAGATCACCTGCACACCAGCGCCGCGAGCCCTGGCCAGCAGCTCCTCGGTGTCGTCGCCCCCGGGCAGGGCGAGCAACAAGTCGGGGCGGCTGTCGGTGAACATGAACAGGTTGCGCAGGCGTTCGGCCTGCTTGCCGTGCAACTGCCAGTTGGGCGGGTAGCGCACCAGGTCGGCGCCGTGCTCGCGTGCCCAGCTTTCGATCTCGCCACCGAGGAACTGGCTGCCGCCGTGAATCAACACCTGGATCGGCCGCTGGCGCTGGACATCGTCCAGGGCCTGGCGGCAGCGCCGGGTGTCGGCGTAGTTGCGTCCCGCACAGATCAGTACGCGCATGGTCTGCTCTCCCTGCTGGCTCAGAACCACTGTCCGAAGCGGCGGATGTAGAGGGTTTTCATGGTCTGAGCGACCACGCAGTAGCCCAGCAGGGTGGCGACCAGCCAAGGGAAGTATTCCCACGGCAGCGGCACCAGACCGACCATCGCGCCCACTGGCGAGAACGGGATGTAGATGCCCAGCGCCATCACCAGGCCCGTGGCCAGGATCACCGGCAGCGCCGCAGTGCTCTGGAAGAACGGCACCTTGCGGGTGCGCAGCATGTGCACCACCAGGGTCTGCGACAGCAGCCCTTCGATGAACCAGCCGGACTGGAACAGCGCCTGCATCTCGACACTGTTGGCGGCGAACACGTACCACATCAGGGCAAAGGTGGTGATGTCGAAAATCGACGACGTCGGGCCGATCCACAGCATGAAGCGGCCGATGTTGCGGGCATCCCACTTGCGCGGTTCGCTGAGGAACTCCTTGTCCATGCGGTCCCACGGCAGCGACAGCTGGGAGAAGTCGTACATCAGGTTCTGCAGCAGCAGGTGGATCGCCAGCATCGGCAGGAAGGGAATGAACGCACTGGCCACCAGCACCGAGAACACGTTGCCGAAGTTGGAGCTGGCGGTCATGCACAGGTACTTCATGATGTTGCCGAAGGTTTCGCGACCCTTGAGCACACCCTCCTCGAGCACCATCAGGCTTTTTTCCAGCAGGATGATGTCTGCCGATTCCTTGGCGATATCGGTGCCGCTGTCCACCGAGATACCGACGTCGGCGTCACGCAGGGCGGCAGCGTCGTTGATGCCGTCGCCGAGGAAGCCCACGGTGTGACCGTTGGCCTGCAGCGCCTTGAGCACGCGGGATTTCTGCAGTGGGGTGAGCTTGGCGAAGACGGTGCGTTCTTCGACCTGAATCTTCAGGGTGGTGTCGTCCATGCGCTCGATGTCCTGGCCAAGCAGCGGCAGGCCGGGCTCCAGGCCGACTTCGCGGCACACCTTGCAGGTGACCACCGGGTTGTCGCCAGTCAGTACCTTGACCCGCACGCCCATGTCGCGCAGGGCGGCGATGGCCGGGCCGGCGGTTTCCTTGGGCGGGTCGAGGAAGGTCAGGAAGCCCTGGATCACCAGGTCGCGCTCGTCGTCGGTGTGGTACTGCGCCTTGCCTTCGCTTGCCGGAATGTCGCGGGTGGCGACCACCAGCACGCGGAAGCCGTCGCGGTTGAAGGCATCGGCGCTGGCCAGCAGGCGCTGGCGCCGACGCTCATCGAGGGCCACGACGCTTTCGCCTTCCTGCACATGGGTGGCGATGGCGAGCATTTCCTCGACCGCGCCTTTGCTCACCATCAGGTGATCGCCCAGGGCGTTCTTCACCACCACCGACAGGCGACGGCGAATGAAGTCGAACGGCAGCTCGTCGACCTTGGCGTAGGCGTAGGGCGCCTGGAACGCGCGGTCCTGGGCCGCGAAGTGGAGTACGGCCTGGTCCATCAGGTTGCGCACGCCGCTCTGGTGGTGGCTGTTGAGCCAGGCCAGCTCGAGGATGCGCTTGTCGCGCTCACCGTCGATGCGCACATGGTGCTCGAGGATGATCCGGTCCTGGGTGAGGGTGCCGGTCTTGTCGGTGCACAGCACATCCATCGAGCCCAGGTTCTGGATGGCGTTCAGGCGCTTGACCACCACCTTGCGCCGGGCCATGGCCACGGCGCCCTTGGCCAGGTTGGCGCTGACGATCATCGGCAGCATTTCCGGGGTCAGGCCCACGGCCACGGCGAGGGCGAAGAGGAAGGCATCGCCCCAGTCGCCCTTGACCAGGCCATTGATCATGAACACCACCGGTACCATCACCAGCATGAAGCGGATCAGCAGGCTGCTGACGCTGTTCACGCCGCGGTCGAAGGCGGTCTGGCTGCGCGAGCCGGCGATGGCCTTGGCCAGGGAGCCGAAGTAGGTGCGTCGACCGGTGGCGACCACCACGGCGCGGGCGCGGCCGCTGACCACGTTGGTGCCCATGAAACAGATGTTCGGCAGTTCGAGCAGGTTGTCCTGGTCAGCGCTGTCAGTCGTGGCGGACTTCTGCGCGACATTGCCCAGGGTGTCGTACTTCTCGACCGGCAGCGCTTCGCCGGTGAGCACCGCCTGGCTGATGAACAGGTCGCGTGATTCGAGCAGGCGGATGTCAGCGGGAATCATGTCGCCCGCCGAAAGCTGCACGATGTCGCCGGCCACCAGTTCGTCCATGGGCAGTTCGCGCAGGCGCGGCGGCTGGCCGAACTGTTCGCGGCGCAGCACGGTGGCCGTGGTGCGCACCATCGCCTTGAGGGCGTCGGCGGCCTTGTTCGAGCGGTACTCCTGCCAGAAGCGCAGCAGGCTGCTGAGGCTGACCATGGTCATGATGATGATGACCTTGGTCAGGTCGGCGTCATCCGCTTCACCTGCGCTGATCGGCATCCAGTAGTCGGTGACGAAACTGATCCCGGCCAGGGTCAGCAGGACGTAGATGAAGGGGTTGTGCAGGGCCTTGAGCAGTTGCACCAGGGCGTGGGGTTGCTGGTCGTGGGCGACCTGGTTGGCGCCGTCGCGCTGCAGGCGCTTGGCGGCTTCGTGTTCGGTCAGGCCATGCTCGCTCGCATCGAGGTTGGCGAGGGTGACGGACAGGCCATTGCGCGCTTCACGGGCGGCGCGGGTGGACAGGCGGGTTTCGCGTTCGGCCTTGGCCGGTGGGGTGTTGCGGTGTTTGACGGTCATGTTGCTGTGCTCCTGCCGCTGCGGCGGCACGACACACAGACGTTTCACTCAGGGGGTGAACGAAGGCATGTCGGGTCGCAGAAAAATGCTTGGTTTTTCCGACAGTTGTCTGTCCGCTGCCGAGGGTCGGAAGTTGTTTCGGCAGCGAACTTTCTACTCGCGCATTCCATGTTTGTATTTCTCGTTAATAAACAATGGGCAATAACCGTCCGGCGAACTTTCAAGATTGAAAGTTCGATCAGAAGTTACTGTTCTATATCAGTTGTTCAGTGGAGCGTCTGGGGGCTCAGGCGAGCGCAGAGGCGTGCCAGCAGCCCCCGTCTACCTGGAGGGTCCTGGCTGTCGTCGTGGTGCCAGTGCAGGCGCAACTGAAGTTTTCCGTGGCAGGGGTGTGCCTGCCATACGGCACGCAACTGCGGGCCGCACACGGCGGCGGAGGGCTGGGCTGGAGCGCACGGGCCACGGGGCGGCCAGGCGCGGGCCTGCAAACGCGCCAGGCAGGCGTGCAGGCGATGTGAAACGAATGACGTGAGGTTCATGAGCTTGCCTCCAACCGGCGGACACCGGCTGGGGCAAGTCACGGCGGAGCATCAGGCTCTGGCGCGGCTTGCCCGACCAGGGTGTCGGGACCGGTGTTCCGGTTCAAGTGCCTGACCGGGCCGTGCGGCGGCGGTCAGGCAGCGACTAGATACTGTGTCCATTGAATTCTTCAGTGAATGGAAAAAAGGCCCCTTTTCTCAGGGCGAGCGAACTTTATTCAAGGGTAGTATCGAAGTCAACCGGGGAGGTGAACTTTAAATAAGTTTCATCTTGTTTGAATGCTCCCTATTGTTTGTAGGAAGCGTTTGATGTTTCCGGCCGGCCTCTGCGCGGAGGCCGGCCGGATATCCCTAAGGGTGGCTAGTCCTGGGCCGGTGGCGCCATGCGCGCCTCCAGCTCGGCCACTTGCTTCTCCAGGGCTTCGAGGCGCGCGCGGGTGCGCGCCAGGACCACCATCTGGCTGTCGAATTCTTCACGGCTGACCAGGTCCAGCTTGCTGAACGCGCTCTGCATCAGGATCTTGAACTGGCTTTCGAGTTCGGCGCGCGGCTGCGCGGTGTCGCCGCTGAACAGGCGCGAGGCCTGGTCGCTCAGGGCGTCGAGAAGGGCTTTGGGCGCGAGCATGGGTCGGGTTGTTCCGTGCGTGTGAAAGGTGGGCAGTGTAGCACGGCGTATTCCGGGGGCTGGATGCACACTTTTTGAGCAGCTCGCTATGACTCTATGCACCAGAATCGTGCAGCTTTCGCCGTACTGGCCATGGGCTAATCCCGAGCATTGCACGCAACTACTTGTTTTCTGGCCTTTTGCCGGATCTGGCAAGGTTTCTGCAAAGGCCTCTGTGCGCCATGCACTGATGCAGTCCCTTGTGATCGGGCAGTGTGCAGGCGGAGCCGCAAGGGTCCCTCGTCACCCGCCGAAAACGTGCGTCGGTGGGGGAATGGAGCCGACGACGCGTTACAAAGCCAGGCGCTGCGCTTAGACTTGAGACGGGTTTGTTTTCCTGGGGCAAGTCCACCAAATCGGGAGAAGAGTTTCATGAAGCTAGTCACTGCCATCATCAAGCCGTTCAAGCTGGACGACGTGCGCGAGTCGCTGTCGGAAATCGGCGTGCAAGGCATCACCGTGACCGAAGTCAAAGGCTTCGGCCGGCAGAAAGGCCATACCGAGCTGTACCGTGGCGCCGAATACGTGGTCGATTTCCTGCCCAAGGTCAAGATCGATGTCGCCATCGATGACAAGGACCTGGACCGGGTGATCGAAGCCATCACCAAGGCGGCCAACACCGGCAAGATCGGCGACGGCAAGATCTTCGTGGTGAATCTGGAGCAGGCGATCCGCATCCGTACCGGCGAAACCGATACCGACGCGATCTAAGCGACACAACAAGCCTCACCAAACCCAAACGCCCCAGGAGAAAACAAATGACTCTGCGCAAGATCGCAGGGCTAGGAGCCCTATTGTCCCTCGTAATGCCTGGCCTTGCCCTGGCAGAGGAAGCAGCCGCCCCGGTACTGAACTCCGGCGACACCGCCTGGATGCTCACGGCCACGGCGCTGGTACTGTTCATGACCATCCCGGGCCTGGCCCTGTTCTACGGTGGCATGGTGCGCTCCAAGAACCTGCTGTCGGTGATGATGCAGTGCTTCGCCATCACCGGTCTGATCAGCGTCCTGTGGGTCATCTACGGCTACAGCATCGCCTTCGATACCACCGGCATGGAAAAGGGCGTGCTCAATTTCAACTCGTTCATCGGCGGCTTCTCCAAAGCCTTCCTCGCCGGTGTGACGCCGTCTGGCCTGACCTCGGCCACCGCGCTGTTCCCTGAGGCGGTGTTCATCACCTTCCAGATGACCTTCGCCATCATCACTCCTGCACTGATCGTCGGTGCCTTCGCCGAACGCATGAAGTTCTCCGCCATGCTGGTGTTCATGGGCGTGTGGTTCACCCTGGTCTATGCGCCGATCGCGCACATGGTCTGGAGCGGTGACGGTGCACTGATGTGGGACTGGGGCGTACTGGACTTCGCGGGCGGCACCGTGGTGCACATCAACGCCGGTATCGCAGGTCTGGTGGCGTGCCTGGTACTGGGCAAGCGCAAAGGCTACCCGACCACGCCGATGGCTCCGCACAACCTCGGCTACACCCTGGTCGGCGCGGCCATGCTGTGGATCGGCTGGTTCGGCTTCAACGCAGGTTCCGCTGCAGCGGCCAACGGCACTGCCGGCATGGCCATGCTGGTGACCCAGATCGCCACCGCCGCCGCCGCGCTGGGCTGGATGTTCGCCGAGTGGATCGGCCACGGCAAACCCAGCGCCCTGGGCATCGCTTCGGGTGTGGTCGCCGGCCTGGTCGCCATCACTCCGGCTGCCGGCACCGTCGGCCCTATGGGCGCCCTGGTAATCGGCCTGGCGTCGGGTGTGATCTGCTACTTCTGCGCCACCAGCCTCAAGCGCAAGCTGGGCTACGACGACTCGCTGGATGCCTTCGGTGTGCATGGTATTGGCGGTATCGTCGGCGCGATTCTCACCGGTGTGTTCGCAGCACCGGCCCTGGGCGGCTTCGGCGCGGTCACCGATATCGGTGCGCAGGTCTGGGTCCAGGCCAAGGGCGTGATCTTCACCGTGGCCTACACCGCCATCGTCACCTACGTGATCCTCAAGGTGCTGGACGTGGTAATGGGCCTGCGGGTCAACGAAGAAGAAGAGTCGGTCGGCCTCGACCTGGCTCAGCACAACGAGCGCGGCTACAACCTGTAACCGCCCTGCAGTAAAAAACTTGCCCGGCTTGTCCGGGCATTTTTTTGCCTGATTTTTACCGTTTCGCCGATAGGCAAACGGTTTATCCGGCACGTTCGTGACGCAGGCAGAAAACTTACAGAAAAGCGGGTACTGATGGAGCTTTGTTTTTTCTCCCGGCGCGCTAGAATGCGCGCCGGAAGGGTGTTTGCAGTGCCTTCCACACACTTCGCCACGCTTTGCTAGGCTTGCCAATAGCGCAAGGCCAGCAGCGGTGGCTCAAGGATTTCGTCAGATCCCGCCAGGAGCTGGGATCTGCTGGGTGAAACGCCCTCACCAGGGGCCGTACATCCAAGGCAGTGGCCAACCCACGGCCAGTTGAATTTTCACTGGTGGCTGCCGGTCTACGGCATCACTGGTCTATAACTAACCTGCTTTTCGCAAGTCATGAGGTAGAACATGAGCGACGACGATCTGGAAAATGATGACCTCGAAGTAGGCGACGAAGACGAGGGTGATGAGGCCCTTGACGCGGCATCCGACGATGGCGCGGAAGACGCCGGCGACGACGACAGCAGCCCTGCACCTGCCGCCAAAGGCAAGTCCAAGGCGGCAGTCTCGGTAGACGAGATGCCGAGCATGGAAGCCAAGCAGAAGGAGCGCGACGCGCTGGCGCGCGCCATGGAAGAGTTCCTGGCACGCGGTGGCAAGGTCCAGGAAGTCGAGGCCAACGTGGTCGCCGATCCGCCCAAGAAGCCGGACAACAAGTACGGCAGCCGCCCTATCTGAGTGGCTGGATACAAGAAAGCCCGCCGTCGCTGCGGGCTTTTTTGTGGGTGGAATCCGACGTGCCCCGCGATAGGGCCGTCAGCGCCAGCGTGCGAGCACGTCGGGCAGTTGCGACAGGCGCTGGATCTCGGCATCCGGCGCCTGCTCGCCGGCCCAGGCCTTACCCTGGGGGTTGAACCAGATCGCGCGTAGGCCGGCGCGTTGGGCCCCAGCGATGTCGTCTCCCGGGTGATCGCCGATGTGTACCGCCGCACTGGCTTCGACCTCGCCGCGCTTGAGCGCTTCGCGGAACGGCGCCGGGTCCGGCTTGCCGATCCCCAGGTCCTCGGCGCACAGGGCGAAGCGGAAGTAGTCCGAGATCCCCAGCCGCCGCACATCGGCATTGCCGTTGGTCACGACGCCCAGCACATAGTGATGGCGCAGGATCTCCAGTACCGGCTGCACTTCGGGAAACACCTCGACCTGATGCCGGGCATGCAGGAACACCTCGAAGGCTTCATTGGCAAGCTCCTGGGCGTGTTGCTCGCTGTAGCCGACGTCGGACAGTGCGTGGAACAGCACGCGCCGGCGCAGGGCGCTGATGCGGTGCTTGAGGCCCGGTTCGGCCTGCACCAGGCGTTCGCGGATGGCATACAGGTGCTCGACCGGCACACCGCCCAGGGTTGGGGCATTGGCGGCAAGCCAGTCGCGCAGGACGGTCTCGGCACTGGCGATCACCGGTGCGGTGTCCCACAGGGTGTCGTCCAGGTCGAAGGTGATCAGCTTGATACTCATGAGTCGCTGCCTTTGCTGCGTTTGGCCCGTGGATGGGCGCTGTCGTAGACGGCGGCCAGGTGCTGGAAGTCCAGGTGGGTGTAGATCTGTGTGGTGCTGATGTCGGCGTGGCCGAGCATCTCCTGTACCGCTCGCAGGTCCTGGGATGATTCGAGCAGGTGGCTGGCGAAGGAGTGGCGGAGCATGTGCGGGTGCAGGTGCTGGCCCAGTTCGCGTTCGCCGGCGACCTTGACCCGCAACTGGATGGCCCGTGGCCCCAGGCGCTTGCCTTGGCGGGTGACGAACATCGCCCCGTCGCGTGGCGCGCTGATCCCGCGCAGTTTCAGCCACGCCTGCAGCGCCTCGCGCGCCTTGCGCCCGACCGGCAGGACGCGGGCCTTGCCACCCTTGCCCTGCACCTGGACCAGCCCGCCCGCCAGGTCCAGTTGTTCGAGGTCGAGGTTGGTCAGTTCCGACAGGCGCAGGCCCGAGGAATAGAACAGTTCGAGAATGGCCTGGTCACGACGGGCGATGAAGTCGTCGTCGACGCCGCCGTCGAGCAGTTGCAGGGCGCGGTCGGTGTCGAGGGTCTTGGGCAGGCGACGCTCACCCTTGGGCGGGGTCAGGCCGTTGGCCGGGTCATGCTGGCAAAGCCCCTCACGGTTGAGGTAGCGATACAGGCCGCGCACCGCCGAAAGCAGGCGCGCCAGGCTGCGCGATGATTGGCCGTGGTGGTGCAGGCGCGCCACCAGCTGGCGCAATTGCTGGATCTGCAGGGCCTGCCAACTGGCGATGCCCTGGGTGTTGCAGAATTCGACCACCTTCTCCAGGTCGCGGCGGTAGGCCAGCTGGGTGTGCTCGGACACCTGGCGCTCGTTGCGCAGGTGCGCGCAATAAGCTTCCAGCTGGCGTTCCATCAGCGCACCGAGCGCAGCGTCTGGGTGAAGCGCGGAACCACGCGACCGAGGACTTCGGCGATGTAGGTGAGGAACAGGGTGCCGACGCTGCTCTTGTAGTGCTGCGGGTCGCGGCTGCCAATGGCCAGCACGCCGTGCAGGCCCTGGTGCTCGAGCGAGGCGACGGCACTGGAACCGACATCCTTGCGCTGGTCTTCGCCGAACAGGAAGGCCAGCTCATGCTCGCGCAGGTTGCCGCTGACCGTCTTGCCGCTGCCCAGCAGGCCACCGATGGCCTGTTGCGCCTCGGCACCGCTGACCCAGCGCCCGACCGGCGCGGCGTTCTCACCGAACAGGATCAGGCTGACGAAGGGCACCTGGAACTCCTGGCGCAGGCTGTCTTCGACCGCCATCACCACCTCTTCCAGGCTGCTGGCGTCGAGCAGGTCGAGGATCAGGCGGCGGGTCTTGTCGAACAGCCGGTCGTTGTCGCGGGCCACATCCATCAATTGCGACAGGCGATGGCGCATCTCGATGTTGCGGTCGCGCAGCAGCTTGAGCTGGCGTTCCACCAGCGACACGCTGTCGCCGCGCTGGTGGGGGATGCGCTGCTCGATGAGCAGTTCGTCATGCTCGGCGAAGAAGGTTGGGTGGGCACGCAGGTAGGCGACCACCGCCTCGGCGTCGAGGTCGGTGGCTTGCTCGGGTACAACCTGTGGCTGATCGGTCATGGCGGATACTCGCTTAGAGACGAACCTGTCCTTCGTAGACGCGTACGGCCGGGCCGGTCATCAGCACCGGTTTGCCGGGGCCGGCCCATTCGATGCTCAGACGCCCGCCCGGCAGGTCGATGGACACGGGAGAATCCATCCAGCCCTGGGCGATGGCTGCTACGGCGGCGGCGCAGGCGCCGGTGCCGCAGGCCTGGGTTTCACCTGCACCGCGCTCCCATACCCGCAGGTTGGCACGGTGACGGTCGACGACCTGGATGAAGCCGGCGTTGACCCGCTGCGGGAAGCGCGGATGGTGCTCGATCTTCGGCCCCAGCTCGTGCACGGGGGCGCTGCGCACGTCATCGACGCGCAGCACCGAATGCGGGTTGCCCATGGACACCGCGGCGATCGAGTGGACCTGGCCATCGACCTCCAGTGGATAACTCAGCGCCTGCTGGTCGGCGATGAATGGGATATCGGCCGGGATGAAGCGCGGCGGGCCCATGTCGACACAGACCTGGCCATCGTTCTGCACATCCAGCTCGATGACACCGCCTTTGGTTTCGACGCGGATGCGCTTCTTCGCGGTCAGGCGCTTGTCCAGCACGAAACGGGCGAAGCAGCGCGCGCCGTTGCCGCACTGTTCGACTTCGGAGCCGTCGGCATTGAAGATCCGGTAGCGGAAGTCCACTTCCGGATTGCTCGGCGCCTCGACGATCAGCAGCTGGTCGAAGCCGATGCCGGTATGGCGGTCACCCCACTGCTTGGCATGCTTGGGCTGGATGTGCGCGTGCTGGCTGACCAGGTCCAGGACCATGAAGTCGTTGCCCAGCCCGTGCATCTTGGTGAAACGCAGCAGCATGGGTTCACTCCGGCAGCAGGCTTTCGCCGGCGAACAGTTCGGCAATGGTCTCGCGGCGGCGGACTTCGAAGGCCTGGTCGCCATCGACCAGGATTTCGGCGCAACGGCCACGGGTGTTGTAGTTCGAGCTCATGACGAAACCATAGGCGCCCGCAGACTGCACGGCCAGCAGGTCGCCTTCGGCGAGGTTCAGCTGGCGGTCCTTGGCGAGGAAGTCACCGGTTTCGCAGATCGGCCCGACCAGGTCGTAGGCACGGCCTTCGCCTTCGCGTGGCTTGACCGCGCTGACGTCCATCCAGGCCTGGTACAGCGCCGGACGGATCAGGTCGTTCATCGCCGCATCGATGATGGCGAAGTCCTTGTGCTCGGTGTGCTTGAGGTATTCGACGCGGGTCAGCAGCACGCCGCCGTTGGCGACGATGTAGCGGCCGGGCTCGAACACCAGGGCCAGGTCGCGTGCGCCGACGCGCTCGCGGATGGCCTTGATGTAGTCGGCGACCAGCGGTGGCTGTTCGTCGCGATAGCGCACGCCGACCCCGCCGCCCAGGTCGAGGTGACGCAGGTGGATACCGCAGTCGGCAAGGCGGTCGACCAGGTCGAGCAGGCGGTCGAGGGCGTCAAGGAACGGGTCGACGGTGGTCAGCTGCGAACCGATGTGGCAGTCGACACCGACCACGTCCAGGTTGGGCAACTGTGCGGCACGCACGTAGATGGCTTCGGCATCGGCGATGGCGATACCGAACTTGTTCTCTTTGAGGCCGGTGGAAATGTACGGGTGGGTGCCGGCATCGACGTCCGGGTTGACCCGCAGCGAGACCGGGGCGACCTTGCCCATCTCGGCGGCCACCACTTGCAGGCGCTCGAGTTCGTCGGTGGATTCGACGTTGAAGCAGTGCACGCCGACTTCCAGGGCGCGGCGCATGTCTTCACGGGTCTTGCCGACGCCGGAGAACACCACGCGGTCGGCACGGCCGCCAGCGGCCAGCACACGCTCCAGTTCGCCACCGGAAACGATGTCGAAGCCTGCGCCCAGACGAGCCAGCAGGTTCAGCACGCCGAGGTTGGAGTTGGCCTTGACCGCGAAGCACACCAGGTGCTCGACCCCTTGCAGGGCGTCGGTGTAGCTACGGAACTGGCCCTCGATGTGGGCGCGCGAGTAGACGTAGGTGGGGGTGCCGAAACGTTCGGCAATGGCCGACAGGGCCACGCCTTCCGCGAACAGTTCACCGTCGCGGTAGTTGAATGCGTCCATTGGATTTCCTTACTGCGCTGGCGACTGCTCGGGCAGCGATTCTTCGTCTTGCGGGGCGGCCTTGGCCGGCTGCGCGTGCTGGTGCGACGACTTGCGTGCGCTCTTGCCGTCCTTGCCGTCTTCAGGCAGGTACAGGGGGCCTTTCTGACCGCAGGCCGAAACGAGGCAGGCTACAGCGACCAGCGCCGCAATGGAGGAAATCAGGCGCTTCATGGGTGAAATCCTTTGAAATAAGCAGTATTGCGCCCGAGTATACCGAGCGACCGCCGGATTGCCTATGCAAGGGCCGGTCCGTCGGGCGGGCCAGGCTTGCTGGTTGTGAGGGTTGGGCTAGGTGCTGCCGGTCGCTAGTCTTTGCAATCAGCGCCCAGCGGTCGTATCGTGCCCGGCTTGCGTGTGTGCAGCCATTTTCGAGGTTCCTGCAATGAGTTTGAGCGAAGCGCGTTTCCACGACCTGGTCGACGCGACCCAACAGGCCCTGGAGGATCTGTTCGACGAGACCGACCTGGACCTGGACATGGAAAACTCCGCCGGTGTCCTGACGATCAAGTTCGACAACGGCAGCCAACTGATCTTCAGCCGCCAGGAGCCGCTGCGTCAGCTGTGGCTGGCCGATCGCTCGGGCGGTTTCCACTTCGACTATGACGAAGAGAGCGGCAAGTGGGTCTGCGAGAAGAGCGAAGAACTGCTCGGCGAGATGCTCGAGCGCATCGTCTGGGAGCGGGTCGGCGAGAAGCTGGACTTCGACGAGATCTGAGATGAGCGAGCAACCGCGGCCGCCCAAGCCGCTCTACAGCAATGTCAGCCCGGCCGTGCCTTCGCCGTGCATCAGCGTCTGCCGTCTCGACGAGCGCCGTGTCTGCACTGGATGCATGCGTCATGTGGAGCATATCCGCGAATGGCGTTCGGCCGATGACGAGCGGCGGCGGCAGATCTGCCGCGAGGCCGACGCACTGAGGGCTTCGACGCCACAGGCTTGAGTATTTGCCCGGCTGTGGTAGTGTCAGTCCGGTACTGGCCGCACCAGAAGCATTCTCAAACCCCGCCCTTGGGCGGGGTTTTGCTTTATCTACAGCTTGAAATACTTCGTTGAAAGGAGTCTGACTGGACCATGAGCACCAAGCCTTCCCTCATCCTCACCCGACTGGACGTGCAGCGTCTTGAGCGTCTGCTCGACAGCCTCGACGAAAGCACGCCGGGTGTGCTCGCCCTGCAGGACGAGCTGGACCGCGCCGAGCAGGTGGTCGGCCACGAGGAGGTCCCGGCGGGCGTGGTGACCATGAACTCGCGCGTGCACTGCCGCGAGGAAGCCACCGGCAAGGATTATCACCTGACCTTGGTCTACCCGAAGGACGCAGGCGGGGAAGGCAACGTCTCGATCCTCGCACCGATCGGTTGCGCGCTGCTCGGCCTGTCGGTGGGCGACCAGATCGACTGGCCGGCGCCAGGCGGCAAGACGCTCAAGCTCAAGCTGCTCGCCGTGGAATACCAGCCTGAAGCGGCAGGTGATTTCGATCTCTGAACGGCATCAGCTACAAACAAGCCTGTAGCTGCTCCAGCCCATCATTGAGCGACTGCTCCAGTTCGCGCTTGTAGCGCAGGAACAGCACCGTCGAGCCCTGTTCGTCCTCGAGCAGCTCGGACAGGTCCAGGTCGGTGATGTAGCAGCGGTAGTTCCCGGCGCTGCGGCGCTGGCGGAGAATCTGCCGGGCGACCACGGCATACAGCTGGTCGCCGTGATCGAGCTGGGAAAACTCCTGCTGGTCGCAATACAGCGTGACATGCACGTCATCCCCCGCGCCTGCCTGGAGAATCGCCTGCACTTCGTAGTACGGCTGGCCGCTCGCGACCTGTGGCGCGGGCCGAGGCTCCAGGGCACGGCATTTGCCTGGGCCGTTGGGCAGTAGCTGGTAGTAGAGGATGTCCAGCGCGGCCTGCTGCAGGCTGTCGAGCGGCAACTGGGCATCGCGGCGCACCACCACCGACTGCAGGAAGCGTTGCAGGGGCAGCAGCAGGTGGCTTTCGTCCTGCAGTGGCAGCCGCTGCAGCCAGAGTGCGTTGTATTCGTCGAGTACGTAGAGTTCGGCCCAGCCTTCGTGCAGGCGATAGAACACCTGGATGCAGCCCGCTTGACCCTGTTCCAGCACCAGTGGCAGGTCGTGGTCCTGCAAGGCATTGGCGTCCAGGTACAGCGGGCTGTACTGGCTGCGCTCCTCGCCGAGGTGGGCGAGCACGGCATCCTGATCGTCCAGGGTGGTCAGGCTGACCTGGCCAGGCACCAGGTCTAGCACATGGGTGTGCTGCGCCACTTGCAGCAGGTAGCGGTGGTTCAGGCCCTGATCCAGCAGCAACTGCACGGTCTCGAAGATGTCCTCGACGCGCTGGGCGATCGCTTGCGCACGGTTGTGGCAGAAACAGCGCACCCGTAGCCGTGGACGCTGCGTGCGCGGTCCCTGGCTGTTGAGGAAGTCACGCAGGCAGCGCATCAGCGCGTGCTCGCCGTCGTAGCGCTGCACCAGCACTTCGTTCCAGCTGTTCAGGGTGATCTGGTCGAAGGTCAGCACCAGGTTTTCGCGCACCCCGGCATAGCTCAGCGAGTCGGTGCGCTCGGTGGTCATCAGGATGTTCAGGTCGCGGTGATGACGCAGCGGG
This sequence comes from Pseudomonas sp. RW10S2, assembly GCF_014268985.1. NCBI lineage: Bacteria > Pseudomonadati > Pseudomonadota > Gammaproteobacteria > Pseudomonadales > Pseudomonadaceae > Pseudomonas > Pseudomonas sp. RW10S2. The sequence continues at coordinate 27,738 of NZ_JABWRO010000068.1, forward strand.
TCGATGCCAACGTTGACCAGCAGCAGGATCTCGTCGGCCACGCTGGGTTGCAGCAGGCGGATTTCGCTGACGGTTTCCAGCGGTAGCGCGATGGTCTGCTGCAGGCTGCCGAGCAGGTTGAACAGCTCGAACTCGCTCAGGTCGCTGACACCGGGGTGCAGGGCCAGACGTGTGCTGCTGTCGATCACGCCGTTGCGGTGTGCCCAGGTCAGCAGTTCGAGCAGCTCGCGGCAGCGTTTGATCGGGCTGAAATGCTCCCACTCGTGCACGCCCAGGTTGCCGTTGTACAGGCCCCAGTGGTGGGTGCCCGGCTCCTTGCGGTTGGGCGACTGGACGAGGGTGAGGGTATCTTCGGCGATGTCCGGGGCGATGCCCGGGTTGATCACCTCGATCTTGCCGGCGCGGCGCTCGAAGGCCGCGTACAGGCGCCGACCCAGCACGTTGAGGTCGCGTTGATCGGCGCGGCTGCTGGCGCTCTGGTCGCGTGCGAACTGGCTGAGGAAGCGGTAGCTGTAGTTCAGCTCGGCCACCAGCTCGCGACGCTCGACCGCCACCTGGCGGACCTTCCACTGGCTGCGGCTGTCGAGCAGCGCCAGTTGGCGCTCGTCCCACCCCCACTCGTCGGTCAGGCGCTCCAGGAGCTGGCGCTGCCAGCCGGTGCTGCGCGTGCGGGGCAGGGCGCTGAGCTTCTTGTTGACCTTCAGGTAGAGGCTGCGCCGCACCAGCTCCAGGCGTGCATGTTCGCCACGGCGCTGCAGGTACTGCTCGATGCGGCGGTAGACCATGACATATGGGTCCAGCTCGTCGAGGTCCAGGCGGTTGGCGAACACCGCGCGCTTGTAGTCCAGGCTCAGGCAGCGTACCTCGGGGTGTTCGCTGGCGTAGACCTCGGTCAGCAGCAGCTTGAGCAGCGACTTGTAGGGCGAGTCGATGCCCTTGAACAGTTGCCACAGCCCTGCGCCGACGAACTCCCCGGGCGGGATGTGTGCGAGGTGGCCGAGGTCAAGGTCGTCCTGGGCGCGAATGAAGCGCTTGGACAGCAGCGTCTGGGTGTAGGCGTGGTAGTTGTGCTCTTCGTAGACCGGCACCAGCCACCACAGCGGCGTGCGTCCGGCCAGCCAGATCGCCGTGCGATAGAACTCGTCGAGCAGCAGGTAATGCTGGGTGGTGCCGCAGTCGTCGGAGCTGAGCTGGCTGTCGCGTTCGCCCTGGACAAAGCCCTGGGGCTCGATCAGGAAGAAATGCGCCTCGGCGCCCTGGGTGGCGGCCCAGGCTTCGAGCAACTGGCATTTGCGCCGCAGCTCGGCCAGGGCGCCTTCGCCAATGCCCGGTGCATGGCAGACCCACAGGTCCATGTCGCTTTGCTCGGCCTGGGCCAGGGTGCCGAGGCTGCCCATGAGGAACAGGCCATGAATCGGCCGTGGCGGGTTGCCGTGGCGGGCCTTGTAGGTGAACGACCGGGTCAGGCGCTGGGCTTCGGCCAGCAGGTCGGCGTCCGGCTCGAAGCCCGAGACGCCCGCAGGCGTGCTGCCTGACACATAGCCCGGCAGCAGCGGATGATTGACGTGGAAGAACAGCGGCAGCAGCGTCAGTACCTGCTGCTGGCGGCTGGACAGCCCTTCCTTGGCCCGCGCGAGACGGCCCTCGTTCAGTTGTAGAAAGCGCCCACGCAGGGTCGACAGCACCTTGCGGTCGATACCTTCGTGCAGATCGGGGCGGATTTCATGGGGGTGGTTCATGACGCACTCAGGCAGGCCGGGGGAGCACCGGCGAGTTTAGCCTGAGTGGCGAGGTCGGATAAGAGGTTGAGTGGCATTTTGACGCCATTTTTCCAGCGCCTTAGGGGTGTGGTGTCTTTATGGGCCTCATCGCGGGACAAGTCGGAGCGCC
>NZ_JABWRO010000069.1:0-28942 GCF_014268985.1 Pseudomonas sp. RW10S2
CTGGCGGTCGGATTCGCGGCGCACGCCTGCAAGCTGCACTGACGGAACTGCGTCATATCTATTCGCGTCAGTCCGTCGGCGACCTTGAACTGGCGGAAGCAATTCTCGTCCAATGATCACACCTGACTCCCTGTATTTTTCGGAGATGCTCCATGCGTAAACCGCTGATCGCCGCTACCCTCGGCATGTTGCTGCTGGCCGACCTGGCCCAGGCGCAAACCCTGGTGGCCACCAGCAATATCATCGTTCGCGCCTTTGGCCGCTCGATCGATTTCACATCCGACACCACCACCTCGATCCGCGACTCCAAAGTCGTGCGCGAAGCCCGCGACGACGCCGCCAGCTTCGTCGCCAGCAATGGCGATATTCGCGGCGCCCAGCTCGAAGCCGCATTCGACACCCTGCGCGACCGCGTGCCTGAAGCGCGCAATGCCAGCGACCAGGTACTGGCCGAAGCCATCCTGTCGCTGTGAAGCGTGTGCGTGCCTGGCTGCTCGGCTGCGCCCTGACGCTGCTCGGCACGCCCGCCCTGGCCGATCTGCAGCTCGAGCTGCAGACTGCCAGTCTGGACGCTCGACAGCAGCACGCCTCCCAGCAACTGCTGGATGAGGCACTGTCGAAGCTGCCTCCCTCTTTCAAGCAGCGTCTGGATCGACGCATCCAGGTCAGCTGGACCGACAAGATGCCCGCCGATGCCTACGGCCAGGCTTCGCCAGTCTCGACCATCAACCTCAACAGTCGCCTGCTGCCAGGGCTCACCGATGGCAGTGCCGCCAAGGAAAAAACCCATCGCCCCCACGGCACGGTGCGGGAAGAACTGCTTGCCACCGTACTGCACGAGCTGACCCATATCTATGATCGCGCGCGACTGTGGCCCAGTGCCGAGCGCTCGCTGATTGCCCGCTGCAACCGCCAGCAGGGCACCCTCGGCCAGATCGGCCTCCCCCAGCAATGCCGTGGCCAGACAGCACGCCGCTTCACCCTGAGTGACGATCCGCGCCTGCTCGACCTTGCCGGCTGGCCGCAGTACGTCGGCCGTCGCGGCGAGCGTGAACAGCACAACGGTCAACTGGTACGCACCCCGGACAGCTACGAGCTGAGCAGCCCCAAGGAGTTTGTCGCGGTCAACATGGAGTACTTCCTCCTCGACCCGAGCTATGGCTGCCGACGCCCGGCCTTGAACCAGTACCTGCGCGATCATTTCGGCTGGGCACCCCAGCAGAACACCTGCGCCAAGGGTCTGCCGTTCCTTAACGCCGGCAGTGACTTCGCCCGAGAGCCACTGGGCGAGATCGACCCGGAGCGCGTCTACGAAGTCGACTACCTGCTTGCCGAGGCCAACCAGAACTGGGTCAGCCGCTGGGGACACAGCATGCTGCGCCTGGTGATCTGCGCACCGGGCCGCCCACGCGGGCCAGACTGCCGCCTGGATCTGGACCGCCACCTGGTGTTGTCGTACCGCGCGTTCGTCAATGATGTGCAACTGTCCAGCTGGGACGGCCTGACCGGCGCCTATCCGTCGCGCCTGTTCGTCCTGCCGTTGGGCCAGGTGATCGACGAGTACACCAAGACCGAACTGCGCAGCCTGGCCTCCGTGCCGCTCAAGCTCGACCGCCAGCAGATCGAGGACCTGGTGCGCCAGGCTGCCGAAATGCACTGGAGCTACGACGGCAATTACTACTTCCTGTCCAACAACTGCGCGGTGGAAACCCTCAAGCTGATGCGCAGCGGCACCGCCGACCAACGCTTCAACGACCTCGACGCGATCATGCCCAATGGTTTGCTGGAGGTGCTCAAGGGGCGGGGGCTGGCCGACACCAGTGTGCTCGACGACCCGCGTGAGGCGCTGCGCCTGGGGTATCGCTTCGACTCCTATCGCGATCGCTATCAGGCCATGTTCGAGGTGCTGAAGAAACAGTTGCCGATCAAGCAGACAGCGGTGGAGGACTGGTTGGCCCAGGATGCCGAGCAACGCCGCCCCTGGTTCGCCCAGGCCGATCTGCGCACCAGTGCTGCCTTGCTGCTGCTCGAGCAGGCCAGCCTGCGCCGTCAGTTGCTACTGGCACAGGATGAAGTCAAACAACGTTACCTGAACGCCGCCGCACTCAAGGACGGCAGCATCGACAAGGCCAACGCCACGCTGCAGAAGATGCTTGCCAACAGTGGGTTCCTCAGCCGCCCGGCCGAATTGCTCGAGGCGGATGGCTACGGCTTGCCCCAACCTCAGGAGCGCGTGCACCTTGAAAAGGTCAGCAGCGAGCGGCAGGCGCAGTTGCTGCGCCTGAGTACCGATCTGGACAAGGAAGTACGGGCATTGCTGGAGCCTGCACGGGCGAAGGAGATTGCGGCAATCGAGGCCAATGTGAAACAGATCGGTGAACACCTGCGCGCCCTGCACAAGGCAGCTGGCGGTTTGCAGCTACCTTGAGCGCGCGGGGCTACTTGATCGGCCGCCAGATCAGCGGATAGCGGTACGGCTTGCCTTCATTGGCCCGAACCCCTGCAAGGATGATCAGGATCAGCACGGCCACTGCCAGGATGGCGAACAGCACGATGCCGATAACCACGAACATCAGCAGGAAGCAGATGAATCCGGCAATGGTGACGCTGATCTGGAAGTTCAGCGCCTCCTTGCCCTGGGCATCGACGAACGGATCGACCTCACGCTTCCAGATCCACATCACCAGTGGCCCGAGCAGATGCCCGAGCGGCATCACCAGCCCGAGCAAGGCGCTGAAGTGGCAGAACATCGCCCATTGCCGAACTTCGGCGCTCGGCGTTTCGATCGGCAGATTCGTCTCACTCATGGGTCCATCGCCTCCTTGGCGCAGCTTCAGTCGGCCAATGCAGCCTGCTGCAGGTCGAAGATCTCGGTCATGCCCTTCTGCGCCAGCGCCAGCATGGCGTTGAAGTCTTCAGGCTGGAACGGCGCGCCTTCGGCAGTGCCCTGCACTTCGATGAAGCCACCGGCGCTGGTCATGACCACGTTGAGGTCGGTTTCGGCAGCCGAGTCTTCGAGGTAGTCGAGGTCCAGCACTGCCTCGCCCTGGTACATGCCCACCGACACTGCGGCGATCATGTGCTTGAGCGGATTGCCGCCCTTTAGACCGCCACGCTTCTTGATCACCGCCAGGGCGTCGCACAGGGCGACCATGGCGCCGGTGATCGAAGCGGTGCGAGTGCCGCCGTCCGCCTGGATCACATCGCAGTCGACGTACAGCGTGATGTCGCCCAGCTTGCTCATGTCCAGTGCCGCACGCAGCGAACGGCCGATCAGGCGCTGGATCTCGAGGGTGCGACCGCCCTGCTTGCCACGGCTGGCCTCACGCTGGTTACGCTCGCCAGTGGAGCGCGGCAGCATGCCGTACTCGGCGGTCAACCAACCCTGGCCCTGGCCTTTGAGGAAGCGCGGAACACCGTTCTCGACGCTGACCGTGCAGATGACCTTGGTGTCACCGAACTCGACCAGTACCGACCCCTCGGCGTGCTTGGTGTAGTTGCGGGTGATGCGGATCGAGCGAAGCTGATCGGCAGCGCGACCACTTGGACGTTTCATCTGGGATACCTGTACCGGAAATCGAATCTGGCGGCCATTATAGAGCCGCGCGTCCTGGGAGGACATGCCTATTGTCGCAGCCTCGCACCCCGTCGACTTTTCCCACCGATAGCAGCCCCGCCCTGTAGCATGGTTCGATTGGGCGTCACCGCCGCACTGCGCTACAATCCTGCGCCTTGCAGCCGAAAGGCTTCCCCCGTACAAACCGAATTCGCGAGGTACTCCCCATGGTGCACAGCATGACCGCCTTTGCCCGCGTCGAGCGCGCCGGCAGCCAGGGCACCCTGGCCTGGGAGCTGCGCTCGGTCAACCATCGCTATCTCGAACCGCACCTGCGCCTGCCGGAAGCCCTGCGTGACCTCGAGGGCGCGGTACGTGAAGGTCTGCGCCAGGGGCTGTCGCGCGGCAAGGTCGAATGCACCTTGCGCCTGTCCGACGACAGCACCGGCAAGCCGCTGCAGGTCGATCGCGAACGCGCCGCGCAACTGGTCGCCGCCGCCGAGACCGTGGCCGGGCTGATCAAGCAGCCGGCGCCGCTCAACCCGCTAGAAGTGCTGGCCTGGCCCGGCGTGCTGGTGGCCGATGCCGCCGACCCGCAGGCCCTCAACGCCGAAGCCATCGCCCTGTTCGACGAGGCGCTGGCCGAACTCAAGGCCGGTCGCCTGCGCGAAGGCCAGGAGCTGGCACGACTGATCAACGAGCGCCTGGACGCCATGACCAGCGAGGTCGCCACACTGCGCACCCTGGTGCCGCAGATGCTGGCAGCCCAGCGCCAGCGCATCGTCGACCGCTTCAACGACCTGCAGGCCGAACTCGACCCGCAGCGTCTGGAGCAGGAAATGGTACTGCTGGCACAAAAGAGCGACGTCGCCGAAGAACTCGACCGCCTCAGCACCCACGTCACCGAGGTGCGCCGAGTGCTCAAGTCGGGCGGCGCCGCCGGACGACGCCTGGACTTCCTGATGCAGGAACTCAACCGCGAGGCGAACACGCTCGGCTCCAAGGCCTTCGACTCGCGCAGCACCCAGGCGGCGGTCAACCTGAAGGTGCTGATCGAACAGATGCGTGAACAAGTACAGAACATCGAGTAAGGCCACCCCACCATGAACCACAGCAGCGGCACCCTCTACATCGTTTCGGCGCCTTCCGGCGCTGGCAAGACCAGCCTGGTCACCGCCCTGACCGCGCAAGACCAGCAGATCCGCGTGTCTGTCTCCCATACCACCCGCGCCATGCGCCCGGGCGAGGCTCACGGGGTGAACTACCACTTCGTGGTTCACGAGGAGTTCAAGGCATTGATCGCCCAAGGCGACTTCCTCGAGCACGCCGAGGTGTTCGGCAACTACTACGGCACCTCGCGCAGCGCGCTGCAGGAAACCCTCGAACAAGGCTTCGACCTGATCCTGGAAATCGACTGGCAGGGTGCGCAGCAGGTGCGCAAGCTGATGCCCGAGGCCCTGTCGATCTTCATCCTGCCACCGAGCCAGGAAGCCCTGCGTCAGCGTCTGGACGGACGCGGCCAGGACAGCGAAGAGATCATTGCCGGGCGCATGAAGGAAGCGGTCAGCGAGATGGTGCATTACAACGAGTTCGACTACGTCATCGTCAACGACGACTTCGAAGACGCGCTCGAAGACCTGAAGTCGGTGTTCCGTTCGAACCGGTTGCTGCTCAAGAAGCAGCAGCAGCGCCATGGTGCGCTGTTGAAGCAGTTGGTCGGCTGAAACAATCGCGGGGCAAGCCCGCTCCTACAGGTACGGCACCGCACCTGTAGGAGCGGGCTTGCCCCGCAATCAGGCTGCACAGCAGCCCCACCTAGGCCTTATTCCTGCAACTGCAGTTTCGCCTGCTGCTGCAAGGTTGCCCCGAGGAAGTACGCCGGGGCGCGCAGCCGCGACAGCATCATCAGCACGATGCCCAGCACCGAGATGATCGCCGCGATCACGAATACCAGCCCCAGCCCGCCTACATGCGAGCCGCTGCCAAAGTCGGGCGAAGCGCTGTCGATCGCGGTACGCACGAAGATCACCGACAGGATCACCCCACCCACCAGCGGGCACAGGCCGCGCATGAAGAAGTGGCGCAGGCTGTCGAACAGGCTGTCGCGGAAGTACCAGACACAGGCGAACGCGGTCAGCGAATAGTAGAAGCAGATCATCATCCCCAGCGCGGTGATGGTGTCGGCCAGTACGTTCTCGCTCAGGGTGCGCATGGTCACGTAGAACAAGGCCGCCGCCACGCCCGCACAGATGGTCGCGTAGCGCGGCGTCTGCGAACGCGGGCAGACGCTGGCGAAACGCTGCGGCACGGCACCGTAGTAGCCCATGGCGAGCAGGGTGCGCGCAGGAGACACGAAGGTCGACTGCAGCGATGCCGCGGTGCTGGCCAACACCGCAATCGACATCAGGATCGCCAGCGGCCCCATGACCGGGCCGGCCAGGTGGGCGAAGACGTTCTCCTGGATGCGCGGATTACCCAGGCCCAGGCCGCTGTCGCTGATACCGGCGAATTGCAAGGTGGCAATGGCGGTGAACAGGTACAGCCCCAGGATCAGCAGCACCGTCCAGGTGGCCGCCTTGCCGGGCACTTCGTCGCTGCCGATGGACTCTTCGCTGACGGTCAGGCACACGTCCCAGCCCCAGAAGATGAAGATCGACAGCGACAGGCCGGCCGCGAAGGCCGAGAACGATTCGACACCGAAGGGGTTGAACCAGGCGAGATCGAACTCCAGCGGCGGCGGCGCAGTGGTCTCGCCGAAAGCCGCAAAACCAAAGCCCACCAACACCAGCAATTGCAGGGCGACCAGGCCGTACTGCACGGTCATGGTGGTGCCCATGCCCCGACAGCAGATCCACACCGCCAGGGCGATGAACGCACAACAGGTGGTGACGTTGATCAGCAGGTTGTCCGCCAGCGCGGCATACGCGTGATGCCCCGTGATCTGTCCGATGAACAGGTAGAAGAAATCGACCGCCACACCGGCCAGGTTCGACAGCACGATGGTGGTGGCAACGACCAGCCCCCAGCCACCGATCCAGCCGATCATCGGGCCGAAGGCACGTGCCGACCAGGTGAAAGAGGTGCCGCTGTCGGGCTCCGCGGCGTTCAGCTCGCGGTAGCCGAGGGCAACCAGCAGCATCGGCAGGAAGCCGACGATGAAGACCGCCGGCAGATGGGCGCCGACTTCGCGTACGGTCGGGCCGAGGGCGCCGGTCAGGGTATAGACCGGGGCAATGGTGGAGATGCCCAGCACCACGCTGGCCAGCAGGCCCAGGCGACCTTTGGCCAGGCCTTTGCTGGCACGCTGGGTGTTGCTGCCCGCGTCGGCCGCCACATCGGGAGGGCGGCCGGCTTCTGTGTATTCGCTCATGAGTTATTTGCCGTTGCTATTGGTATTGTTTTCACAGGCCTTGCGAACAAGGCCCGCTTTCACTCATTGAAAGCTTGCTGCAGGGGGTGGGTCATCCGAGACCTTCGGGTAACGTCAGAATGCCTTCTGGCGCGAACCCTCCCGAGCAGCATGGGCAATGCAGGCCTCGCGAAACGCCTGAAACAGACGTAGGGAGACCGGGTTTTCGGCGAAACGCCACTCCGGGTGCCATTGCACGCCAAGCACGAAGCCCGGCGCATCAGTCATCGACACCGCTTCAATCAGGCCATCCGGGGCCCGTGCCTCGACACGCAGGCCCGGGGCCAGACGGTCGATGCCCTGGCTATGCAGCGAGTTGACCTCGAACTGCGCAGCCAGGCCCAGGCGCTCGAACAACCCGCCCGGCGCAATGCCGACCGTATGTCGAGGCCCGTATTGCACCTCCAGGGGTGCGTCCTCAGGTTCGCGGTGGTCCAGGTAGCCGGGCAGTTCCTGCACCCGCTGGTGCAGAGTGCCACCCAAGGCCACGTTGAGTTCCTGGAATCCACGGCAGATGCACAACACCGGCACGCCGGCGGCAATGGCGGCCTGCAGCAACGGCAGGGTCAGGCGATCACGCGCAACGTCGTGCCGGGTACCGTCCACGCTGGGGGCGCCATTGTAATGATGCGGCTCGACATTTGAAGGCGAGCCGGTAAAAAGAATGCCATTCAGGCGCGCCAGCAGCGCCTGCGGGTCGCTGGCCGTGTCGCGCGCCGGCAGGATCAGCGGCAACCCGGCAAAACCTGCCGCCTCGACATACTTGTCGCCCACCGTGTGCGACGAGTTCTTCCCAACCTGCTGGCGGCAGGCGCTGACACCGATCAAGGGAACCGCGTTTGCGCTCATGGGCTTACACCGTGTGCAGGTACCAGTTGTATTCGAGGTCGGAGATCGACACTTCGAACTCCGCCAGCTCGCTTTCCTTGCAGGCCACGAAGATGTCGATGTATTCCGGGCTGATGTATTGGTTGAGGACTTCGCTGTCATCCAGCGCGCGCAAGGCGTCACGCAGGTTGTTCGGCAGGCTCTGCTCGAGCTGCTCGTACGAATTGCCCTCGATCGGCGCGCCGGGCTCGACCTTGTTGGTCAGGCCGTGGTGGATGCCTGCGAGAATCGCGGCGAGCATCAGGTAAGGGTTGGCATCGGCCCCTGCGACACGGTGCTCGATGCGCAGGTTATCGCTGCTGTCGGTGGGCACGCGCAGGGCCACGGTACGGTTGTCCAGGCCCCAGCTCGGTGCGTTCGGCACATAGAACTGGGCACCAAAGCGGCGGTAAGAGTTGATGTTCGGGCACAGGAAGGCCATCGACGCCGGCATGGTTTCCAGCACACCGCCAATGGCGTGGCGCAGGGTTTCGCTCTGCAGCGCGTCATCGTTGGCGAAGATGTTCTTGCCGGTTTTCTTGTCCAGCAGCGAGATGTGCACATGCAGGCCGTTACCCGCCTGGCCCGGGTAGGGCTTGGCCATGAAGGTCGAGTCCATCTCATGGTCGTAGGCGATGTTCTTGATCAGGCGCTTGAGCAGGATCGCGTAGTCGCAGGCCTTGAGCGGGTCGGCGACGTGGTGCAGGTTGACCTCGAACTGCGCCGGAGCACTTTCCTTGACGATCGCATCGGCCGGCAGGCCTTGCTCCTTGGCGGCTTCGAGCATGTCCTGCAGGCAGTCGGCGTACTCGTCCAGGTCATCGATCAGGTAGACCTGGGTCGACTGCGGGCGCTTGCCCGAGATCGGCGAACGCGGCGGCTGCGGTCGACCGTTCAGATTGTCCTGGTCGATCAGGTAGAACTCCAGCTCGAACGCCGCGCAGATTTCCAGGCCCAGCGCATCGAACTTGCTCACCACCTGGCGCAGCACTTCGCGTGGATCGGCGAAGAACGGCTCGCCTTCGATTTCGTGCATGGTCATCAGCAACTGGGCCGTCGGGCGCTTCTGCCAGGGCTCATTGGAGAGCGAACCGGGGATCGGGTAGCAGATGCGGTCGGCGTCGCCGATGTCCAGGCCGAGGCCCGTGCTTTCGACGGTCGAGCCGTTGATATCCAGGGCGAACAGCGAAGCCGGCAGGTTGATGCCCTTCTCGTACACCTTGTGCAGGCTGGCCCGCTCGATGCGCTTGCCGCGCACCACGCCGTTCATGTCGGAGATCAACAGATCGACGTACTGCGTGTCCGGGTGGGCTTCCAGGAATTCATTCATCTCGCGGGAAGAACGGGCGCACGGGGAGACCGACGTCATGGCTGTACATCCTTTGATTCGGAGCGGCGATGTGGGGATACGGCTGGCGCCTCGAGGGCGACGATGGTTGCTGCTGTTGTTCTTTTCACTGCCCCATCGTGGGGGAATTCTGTCGCTCGCCGGGCGCATTGATTCCCGGGGGCCGTTCCACTATAAAGTGGGCTCCAGTGCAACAGACATTGGCAAATCGGCAAGCAGAGCGTGCACAAATGCAATATCAGATCAATCACGCGGACCTCGCCCTGGTCCTGGCACTGGAACGTGGCCGCTCACTGGCCAAGGCCGCCGAGCTCCTTAAGGTCGATGTTTCAACGGTATTCCGCTCGATCCGGCGGCTGGAGTCGGCGCTGGGCACTGCGCTGTTCGTCAAGAGCCGCAAGGGCTACCTGCCGACCGACACCGCGCAGGCCCTCGCCGAACAGGCAGAGCGTGCCGAGCAGGCGCTGGACGCCGCGCGCATCGCCCTGACCAGCGGCGAGCAGGTGGTCAGCGGCACGGTGCGCCTGACCTGCACCGAAGCCGTGCTGCACAGCCTGTTGCTCCCCGCGCTGGCCGAGTTCATGCCCAACTACCCCGCGCTGTCGCTGGAGATGGGCACCTCCAACACCTTCGCCAACCTCAGCCGCCGCGACGCCGACATCGCCCTGCGCCTGACCAACACACCGCCGGAGCATCTGGTCGGACGCTGCCTGGGCTCAACGTCCTATGTAATCTGCGGACGCCCGGAGTTTCGCGAGCGCCTGGCCGAGTCGCCAAACAGCGTGCCGTGGATCGCCCCGGACGACGCCATGCAGGACCACCCCACGGTGGTCTGGCGCAACCAGCAGCACCCCGACCTGATCCCGCGTTACCAGTGCAGTGGCATGTCGACCATTGCTCAGTTGGTCAGCACCGGCATGGGGGTGGCGGCACTGGCCGACTATATGGTCGATACCCTGCCCGGCGTCGAGGCCTTGAGCGGCGCGCTGCCAGGCTGCGACACCCAGTTGTGGCTGCTGACCCGCCCCGATTGCCGCGCGCTGCGCTCGGTGCAGACGCTGTTCGAGGAGCTGACCCCGCGATTGCGTGACGCGATGTTGTGAAGCTGTTGTGTTCGCGGGGCGGGAAGCGTTATCGTCAGATTCAAGTGAGAGGCCGTCTGTTACGGCCCTTTCGCGGGCAAGCCCGCTCCCACGAGCAGCTGACACGGATCACCAGACAAAACAGGCCTTCCCTATTGGCTGGTGATTTTTTAAACTATCGAGTCCGCCTGCCCATTCTGGGCTGCACGCTAATCGCATCTGCTACTGAGGAAGACCATGGCCCGCGTAACTGTTGAAGACTGCCTGGAACACGTGGATAACCGCTTCGAGCTGGTCATGCTCTCGACCAAGCGCGCCCGCCAACTGGCCACCGGCGGCAAAGAGCCACGCGTGGCGTGGGAAAACGACAAGCCAACCGTCGTCGCCCTGCGCGAAATCGCCGAAGGCATCGTGACCAATGAATTCATCGCCGCCGAAGAGATCGTCACCGAGGATCCGGTGTTCGCTGCGTTCGAGGACGAGAACAACGAGGCCGTCTGATTCATGCCCGGTCGACGTCGCGCGGCACACGATCCTCTTCCTCTGCAAGAGGTGAAACCATGCCGGGTATAGAAGCCCTCGCCGAGCGGCTGTCGACCTATCTGGGCCCCGACCAGGTCAATCTGGTGCGCCGGGCCTATTTCTATGCCGAGCAGGCACACGATGGCCAGCGCCGCCGCAGTGGCGAGCCCTACGTGACCCATCCGCTGGCGGTCGCCAGCATTCTCGCCGATATGCACATGGACCATCAGAGCCTGATGGCCGCCATGCTGCACGACGTGATCGAAGACACCGGCATCGCCAAGGAAGCTCTCAGCCAGCAGTTCGGCGAAACCGTCGCCGAGCTGGTCGACGGGGTCAGCAAGCTGACCCAGATGAACTTCGAGACCAAGGCCGAGGCGCAAGCCGAGAACTTCCAGAAGATGGCCATGGCCATGGCCCGCGATATCCGCGTGATCCTGGTCAAGCTGGCCGACCGCCTGCACAACATGCGCACCCTGGAAGTGCTGTCCGGCGAAAAGCGCCGGCGCATCGCCAAGGAAACCCTCGAGATCTACGCCCCCATCGCCAACCGCCTGGGCATGCACACCGTGCGCGTGGAGTTCGAGGACCTGGGCTTCAAGGCCATGCACCCCATGCGCTCCTCGCTCATTCACCGAGCGGTGAAGAGCGCGCGCGGCAACCGCAAGGAAATCGTCGCCAAGATCGAGACCTCGCTGGCCAACTGCCTCGCCGCGGATGGCATCGAGGGCGAGGTCAGCGGCCGACAGAAACACCTCTATGGCATCTACAAGAAGATGCGCGGCAAGCGCCGCGCCTTCAACGAAATCATGGACGTGTACGCCTTCCGCATCATCGTAGACAAGGTCGACACCTGCTACCGCGTGCTGGGTGCCGTGCACAACCTGTACAAGCCGCTGCCGGGGCGCTTCAAGGACTACATCGCGATTCCCAAGGCCAACGGCTACCAGTCGTTGCACACCACGCTGTTCGGCATGCACGGCGTGCCCATCGAAATCCAGATCCGCACCCGCGAAATGGAAGAGATGGCCAATAACGGCATCGCGGCGCACTGGCTGTACAAGTCGAACGAGGAAGAGCAGCCCAAGGGCAGCCACGCCCGCGCCCGCCAATGGGTCAAGGGCATCCTCGAGCTGCAGCAGCGGGCCGGCAACTCGCTGGAGTTCATCGAGAGCGTGAAGATCGACCTGTTCCCGGACGAGGTCTACGTCTTCACCCCCAAAGGCCGGATCATGGAACTGCCCAAAGGCTCCACGGCCGTCGACTTCGCGTACGCGGTGCACACCGACGTCGGCAACAGCTGCATCGCCTGCCGCATCAACCGTCGCCTGGCACCGCTCTCCGAGCCGCTGCAAAGTGGCTCGACGGTCGAGATCGTCAGCGCCCCGGGCGCACGCCCGAACCCGGCCTGGCTCAACTTCGTGGTGACCGGCAAGGCGCGCACGCACATTCGCCATGCGCTCAAGCAGCAGCGCCGCTCCGAATCCATCAGCCTCGGCGAACGCCTGCTGAACAAAGTGCTGACCGGCTTCGACAGCAGCCTGGACAAGATCGCCGACGAGCGCGTCCAGGCCATCCTCACTGAATACCGTCTGGAGCTCGTCGAAGACCTGCTCGAAGACATCGGCCTGGGTAACCGCATGGCCTACGTGGTCGCACGCCGCCTGCTGTCGGCCGAAGGCGAGCAACTGCCATCGCCCGAGGGCCCGCTGGCGATCCGCGGCACAGAAGGCCTGGTGCTCAGCTACGCCAAGTGCTGCACGCCGATCCCGGGGGACCCCATCGTCGGCCATCTGTCGGCGGGCAAGGGCATGGTCGTCCACCTGGAAGACTGCCGCAACATCAGTGAAATCCGGCACAACCCGGAGAAGTGCCTGCAGCTCTCCTGGGCCAAGGACGTCACCGGCGAGTTCAACGTCGAACTGCGCGTCGAGCTGGAGCACCAGCGCGGCCTGATCGCCCTGCTGGCCAGCAGCGTCAACGCCGCCGACGGCAACATCGAGAAGATCAGCATGGATGAGCGCGACGGTCGCGTCAGCGTGGTCCAACTGGTGGTCAGCGTGCGCGACCGCGTGCACCTGGCTCGCGTGATCAAGAAGCTGCGCACCCTGACCGGCGTGGTCCGCATCACCCGAACGCGTGCGTAGTCCGTCAACCGCAAGGAGTCAACATGACCAAGACTGTCATCAACAGCGACAAGGCCCCTGCCGCCATCGGCACCTACTCCCAGGCGATCAAGGCCGGCAACACCGTCTACATGTCGGGCCAGATTCCGTTGGACCCCAAGACCATGGAGCTGGTTGAAGGCTTCGAGGCACAGACCGTGCAAGTCTTCGAAAACCTCAAGGCTGTTGCCGAGGCCGCTGGCGGTTCGTTCAAGGATATCGTCAAGCTGAACATCTTCCTCACCGACCTGAGCCACTTCGCCAAGGTCAATGAGGTCATGGGCCGCTACTTCGAGCAGCCCTACCCGGCCCGCGCCGCGATCGGCGTGGCTGCCCTGCCCAAGGGCTCGCAAGTCGAGATGGACGCCATCCTCGTCATCGAGTGATGCCCCAGGCGGCAGGCGCCCGGCCTGCCGCCTTCCCTTCCTGAAGGTTCCCACCATGCGTCATGCCCTGCCTCTCGCGCTGGCAGCCCTGCTTCTGGGCGGCTGCGCCAGCCACAAACCTGAAGATTTCAACGGCACCTGGATCAACCAGGATGCCATCGACGCCGCCGTCAAGGGCGACAGCTTGCGCAAGGCGCTGTCCAGCCATGGCCCGGTGTTCGAATGGAAGATCGACGTCGCCAGCCAGCAAGCTCGCTACAGCAATGGCTTCGAAGCCGCCGAGGGCAGCCTCGTCGCGGCGGACAAACAATGGCAAGCCAATTTCGAAGGCGGCCAGAGCGAGCGATTGAGCCTCGACGGCGACGAATTGCAAACGACCGATACCTCCGGCGCCAAACAGACCTTCGTGCGCAGCAAGCCCCCGACACCGGCCGACGCCCCACTGGGCGGCAGCTTCGAGAAGGCGCTGTACAAGGCATACCTGGGCGGTGAATGGAAAATCGTCGAAGGCCCGGGCCAGGGCGCCAAGGTCCGCTTTGCCGACGACGGCGGCGTGACCGGCCTGCCCGATCTGGACCGTTACGCCCTGTGCCTGGCCGGAGATTGCGCGTCCATGGGCGGCGACAACGACAGCCTCTGGCTGGAGCGCGACCAACGCGGCGCCCCCTGGGTGTTCAAGCGTGATGACGACAAGCTGGAGATTTTCCGCGCGGTCAACCGGGCGCAGCCCGACGAAATGCCGGAGCTCGCGGCTGGCGCGCGGCAGTGGGTGCTTGAACGCGACTGATCCGCTACTTGCAGGAGCAATTGTCTCGTCCAGAATCTGACAGCCAGCCCAATCCCTGTGGGAGCGGGCTTGTGCCGCGATCACCGGCGAAGCCGGTGCCATGCAGCGCGGTATCCGATTCGCGGGCAAGTCGGGGCGCCGAACCGCCGCTCCCACAGGGATACCCGGTCAGCCTCGACACCGGTGGTCGAGGCTTGGCTTCAGCCTTTCAGGATCGCCGCGTACCCTTCCTTGTAGCTCGCATACTGCGGCACCCAGCCCAGCGCCCGTGCCCGCGCATTGCTGCAGCGCTTGCTGCCGGTGCGGCGCACGCGCTGCTCGTCCGACCACTCGGTAACGCCCATGTACTGACGCAGCCAGGCCACCACCTCGGCCAGCGGGGCTGGATCGTCGTCGACACCGATGTAGCAGTCCTGCAGCTCCACGCCTTCCGCGTCAGCCTGCAGCAGGAACGCCAGCAACCCGGCCGCGTCCTCGGCATGAATGCGATTGCCGTACAGCGGTGGCTCCTCGACCACCCGGTATCCCTGGCGCACCTGGCTCAGCAGCCATTCGCGGCCGGGACCATAGATACCCGTCAGGCGCACCACGCTGGCGGGAATCCCGCTCTCGAGCGCCAGGCGTTCGGCCTCCAGCATGATCCGCCCCGAATACCCCTCGGGCTCGGTGGCCGCACCTTCCTCGACCCACTCGCCGTCCTGCTGCGCATAGACACTGCTGCTGGACACGAACAGCAAGCGGCGCGGGCGTTGCCCTTTGTGCGCCAACCAGGCCAGTACGTTGCGCAAACCCTCGACATAGGCGGCCCGATAACCGGCCTCATCGTGCTGGCTGGCCGCCACGCAATACACCAGGTAGTCCGGCGAACGCTCGGGCCAGGCGGCAGGAACACTGGCGTCGGACAGATCGGCCGCCACCGGCAGAACGCCTGCAGGCAGTTGTCCCACCGTGCGGCGCAGCCCATGCACCTGCCAGCCGCGAGCAAGCAGTTGCCGGGCCAGGCGGCTGCCTACATCACCACAACCTACGATCATCGCGGACAGATCCGACATCACTTCACTCCATAACGAAAGGCCCAGGCTAGCCGTATTAGACGATCAGCGGCTATCCAAGGCGTAAAAAAAGTTACTCTATTACTTTTGTTAACAAGAATTACTTGCAATAATGGCGCCCTGATCAGTTCTCGGCCCGCCTCGAGGCCATGGAGAACACCACCTTATTTTTCTTCATCAGGTCCGGCCAGCATGACTCGTACTCAACCTTCCGCTTCGCCAACCACGTCGCGCGCCTGGCGCGCCATCGCCGCGCTGCTGTTCAGCCTGGTGCTGGCCCCGGCCGCCATGGCTGAAGAGCCTGCCGCCAACGGCGCCACCCCTCCTGCGGCAGTCGCTCCGGCTGATCCGGCCGCCACCGGCCAGGCACCTGCCAACGCCGCTGAGCCCACCGAGGCCCAGGCGCCAGCAGACGAGAACGGCGAAGCGCTGGTCGAGGACACCTCGCTGGGCATGGCCCACGACCTGTCCCCATGGGGCATGTACAAGAACGCCGATATCGTCGTGAAGGCGGTGATGATCGGCCTGGTCATCGCCTCCATCATCACCTGGACCATCTGGATCGCCAAGGGCTTCGAGCTGATGGGCGCCAAGCGTCGCCTGCGCAGTGAAATCGCCCTGCTGAAGAAGTCCGCCAGCCTGAAAGAAGCCAGCAGCGTCGCCCACAAGGAAGGCACCCTGGCCCACACCCTGGTCCACGACGCCCTCGAGGAAATGCGCCTGTCGGCCAACGCCCGCGAGAAGGAAGGCATCAAGGAACGTGTCAGCTTCCGCCTGGAGCGTCTGGTCGCCGCCAGCGGTCGCAACATGAGCAGCGGCACCGGCGTGCTCGCCACCATCGGCTCCACCGCGCCATTCGTCGGCCTGTTCGGCACCGTGTGGGGCATCATGAACAGCTTCATCGGCATCGCCAAGACCCAGACCACCAACCTCGCCGTCGTTGCCCCAGGCATCGCCGAAGCCCTGCTGGCCACCGCCCTGGGCCTGGTCGCCGCGATCCCGGCCGTGGTCATCTACAACGTCTTCGCCCGTTCCATCGCCGGCTACAAGGCGCAGGTCTCCGACGCCTCGGCGCAGGTCCTGCTGCTGGTCAGCCGTGACCTGGACCATCAGGCTGGCGAGCGCGCCGCCCCGCACATGGTGAAAGTGGGGTAAGCCATGGGCCTGCATCTCAACGAAGGTGGCGACGACCTCGCCGAGAACCACGAAATCAACGTCACGCCGTTCATCGACGTGATGCTGGTACTGCTGATCATCTTCATGGTTGCCGCACCACTGGCGACGGTCGACATCAAGGTCGACCTGCCGGCCTCGACCGCAAAACCCGCACCGAGGCCCGAGAAACCGGTGTTCGTCAGCGTCAAGGCCGACAAGAAGCTGTACGTCGGCGATGACGCGGTGCCCCTGCCCGAACAGCTTGGCGCGATGCTCGACGCCAAGACCAAGGGCGACAAGGAAACCACCATCTTCTTCCAGGCCGACAAGGGTGTTGACTACGGCGACCTGATGGAAGTGATGAACACCATGCGCGCGGCCGGCTACCTCAAGGTCGGTCTGGTCGGACTCGAGACGGCAGCCAAGAAATGACGAACAAGCGCTCCAACCTGGTGCGCTACGGTGGCAGCCTCGCAGCCGTGCTCGGTGTGCACGTGATCGCCGTAGTGCTGACGCTCAACTGGTCGGTGCCCCAGGCTATCGAGCTGCCGCCGGCAGCGATGATGGTCGAGCTGGCGCCGATCCCAGAGCCCGCGCCACCGCCACCACCGAAAGCGGCTCCACAGCCGCCTGCGCCGGTCGAAGAGCCACCGCTGCCCAAGCTGGTGGAGGCTCCGAAACCGAAAATCGCGATCCCGAAGCCGCCCAAGCCGAAGGCCAAGCCCCAGCCGCCCAAGCCCGAGAAAAAGCCTGAGCCGCCGAAGGACGAACCACCGGCCAAGGAACAAGTGGCCGATACCGCGCCCAGCAACGCGCCGCCGCAGAAATCGGCAGCGCCGCAGCCGAGTATCGCCTCCAACAGCAACGCCCTGCCGACGTGGCAAAGCGACCTGCTGCGTCACCTGGCGAAGTACAAGAGGTACCCGGAAGACGCGCGTCGCCGTGGCCTGCAAGGGATCAACCGACTGCGCTTCGTGGTCGATGCCGAAGGCAAGGTGCTGTCGTATTCATTGGCCGGAGGCTCAGGCAGTGCTGCACTGGACCGCGCGACGATGGACATGATCCGCCGCGCCGGCACGGTACCCAAGCCGCCTGCGGAGTTGTTGAACAATGGCACGATCGAGGTAGTGGCGCCCTTCGTCTACTCGTTGGACAAGCGCTGATACATTGCATCTGTCACAAAACCGCAAGTCTGATAACGTGCGTCTATCGATTGCACCCGCTATGCTGGGGCCGCAACTTCATGGACGCACGTTATGACCCTCACTGAACTCCGCTACATCGTCACACTCGCTCAGGAGCAGCACTTCGGCCACGCCGCCGAACGTTGCCACGTCAGCCAGCCGACCCTGTCGGTCGGGGTGAAGAAGCTTGAGGACGAGCTGGGCGTGCTGATCTTCGAACGCAGCAAGAGCGCCGTGCGCCTGACACCGGTCGGCGAAAGCATCGTCGCCCAGGCGCAGAAGGTGCTCGAGCAGGCCCAGGGCATTCGCGAACTGGCCCAGGCTGGCAAGAACCAGCTCACCGCACCGCTGAAGGTCGGCGCCATCTATACCGTCGGCCCCTACCTGTTCCCGCACCTGATTCCACAGCTGCACCGGGTCGCCCCGCAGATGCCGCTGTACATCGAAGAGAACTTCACCCACGTGCTGCGCGAGAAACTGCGCAACGGCGAACTGGACGCGGTGATCATCGCGCTGCCGTTCAACGAGGCCGACGTGCTGACGCTGCCGCTGTACGATGAGCCGTTCTGTGCGCTGATGCCGGCCGACCACCCCTGGACCGCCAAGAAGACCATCGACACCGCCTTGCTCAACGACAAGAGCCTGCTGCTGCTTGGCGAGGGTCACTGCTTCCGCGACCAGGTGCTCGAAGCCTGCCCGACGTTGAACAAGGGTAACGATGCTTCGAAGCACACCACGGTCGAATCCAGCTCGCTGGAGACCATCCGGCATATGGTCGCCTCGGGCCTGGGTGTTTCGATCCTGCCGTTGTCGGCGGTGCACAGCCATCACTACGCCCCGGGCGTCATCGAAGTGCGTCCACTGACAGCGCCTGCACCGTTCCGAACCGTGGCCATCGCCTGGCGCGCCAGCTTCCCACGGCCAAAGGCCATCGAGATCCTCGCCGACTCGATCCGCCTCTGTTCGGTCGCCAAGGCGCCTGCGCCACAGCCGGCCTGATGCCATGACGGAGTTGTCGAAGGTCCCGGTCACAGAGCTCAAGGGCGTCGGCGAGGCCATGGCGGAAAAGCTCGCCAAGGTCGGCCTGGAAAGCCTGCAGGACTTGCTGTTCCACCTGCCACTGCGCTATCAGGATCGCACCCGCGTCGTACCGATCGGCGCCCTGCGTCCGGGTCAGGATGCCGTGATCGAAGGCGTGGTCAGCGGTGCCGACGTGACCATGGGCAAGCGCCGCAGCTTGGTAGTGCGCCTGGGCGACGGCACGGGCGTGCTGAGCCTGCGCTTCTATCACTTCAGCAACGCGCAGAAAGAAGGCCTCAAGCGTGGCACCCACCTGCGCTGCTACGGTGAAGCACGCCCCGGCGCCTCTGGCCTTGAGATCTATCATCCGGAATACCGCGCGCTCAACGGCGACGAGCCGCCACCGCCGGTCGAGCAGACGCTCACCCCGATCTACCCGACCACCGAAGGCCTCACCCAGCAGCGGCTGCGCCTGCTCTGCCAGCTCAGCCTGAGCAAGCTCGGCCCGCGTAGCCTGCCCGACTGGCTGCCGGATGAGCTGGCCCGCGACTATCACCTGGCGCCACTGGACGACGCCATTCGCTATCTGCACAACCCACCCGCCGACGCCGACCTCGACGAGCTTGCCGAAGGCCAGCACTGGGCCCAGCACCGCCTCGCGTTCGAGGAACTGCTCACGCACCAGCTCTCCCAGCAGCGCCTGCGTGAGAGCCTGCGCGCCCTGCGAGCCCCGGTGCTGCCCAAGGCCAGCCGCCTGCCCGGACAATACCTGGCCAACCTCGGATTCAGCCCCACCGGTGCCCAGCAGCGGGTCGGCAACGAGATCGCCTACGACCTCAGCCAGCCAGAACCGATGATGCGCCTGGTGCAAGGTGACGTGGGTGCCGGCAAGACCGTGGTTGCTGCGCTGGCAGCGCTGCAGGCATTGGAGGCCGGTTACCAGGTCGCGCTGATGGCGCCTACCGAGATCCTCGCCGAACAGCACTACATCACCTTCAAGCGCTGGCTCGAACCCTTGGGCATAGAAGTCGCCTGGCTGGCCGGCAAGCTCAAGGGCAAGGCCCGCGCCAGTGCGCTGGAGCAGATCGCCGGCGGCGCCCCCATGGTGGTCGGCACCCATGCGCTGTTCCAGGAAGAAGTGAAGTTTCGCCACCTGGCCCTGGCGATCATCGACGAACAGCACCGTTTCGGCGTGCAGCAACGGCTGGCCCTGCGCAAGAAGGGCGTGAACGGCACGCTGTGTCCGCACCAGTTGATAATGACCGCCACCCCCATCCCGCGTACCCTTGCCATGAGCGCCTACGCCGATCTCGACACCTCCATTCTTGATGAGCTGCCGCCTGGTCGAACGCCGGTCAATACCGTGCTGGTGGCCGACAGCCGCCGCTTCGAGGTGGTCGAGCGGGTCCGCGCTGCCTGCGCCGAAGGGCGCCAGGCCTACTGGGTGTGCACCCTGATCGAAGAATCCGAAGAACTGACCTGCCAGGCCGCCGAGAGTACTTTCGAAGAGCTTGGCAGCGCGCTCGGCGAGCTGCGTGTGGGCCTGATCCACGGGCGCATGAAACCTGCGGAAAAAGCCGCAGTGATGGCCGAATTCAAGGCCGGCCATCTGCAACTGCTGGTGGCCACCACGGTGATCGAAGTGGGGGTGGACGTGCCCAACGCCAGCCTGATGATCATCGAAAACCCTGAGCGCCTGGGCCTGGCCCAGCTTCACCAGTTGCGTGGCCGGGTCGGTCGGGGCAGCGCAGTCAGCCATTGCGTGCTGCTCTATCACCCGCCACTGTCGCAGATCGGCCGCGAACGCTTAGGGATCATGCGCGAGACCAACGATGGCTTCATCATCGCCGAGAAGGATCTCGAGCTGCGCGGCCCCGGCGAAATGCTCGGCACCCGCCAGACCGGCCTGCTGCAATTCAAGGTCGCCGACCTGATGCGTGACGCCGACCTGCTGCCCGCGGTACGCGACGCCGCACAGGCATTGCTGGCACGCTGGCCCGATCATGTCAGCCCGCTGCTGGATCGGTGGCTGCGTCACGGCCAACAATACGGCCAAGTGTGACGCCGGTCCCATTCGTGCCCCAGTTCGGGGCTCAGGATGGTTATACTTCGCGTTTAAAAAGACACCTTTGGAAACAGACCATGACTGAAGTGGCCTTGGACACCGCAACCCCGCACGCTCCGTCGGTCATCCGACTGCTGCTGGACAAGCTCGGCGTAGTCTATCGCGAGGTGTCCGAACACCCGCGGCTGCCCGCGAAATCGCGCGTCCAGGCCGTTCTGCTGGACGACGAAGTCGGCGCGCTCATGGTGCTGTTTCCCCAGAGCCACCTGCTGGACCTGAAGCGCCTGGAAGAGCTGACCGGTCGCACACTCAAGGCCGTGCCGCTGGAGCGTCTGAAGAAGATGCTCGACAAGCACCAGCTCAAGGCGTTGCCGGCGATCCCGGCCCTGACCAGCTCGCCGTGCCTGTACGATGAGCGGCTGCTGGACGCCGACTCGCTGCTGATCCAGTCCGGCGAGGTGGGCCTGCTGCTCGAGATCGCCCGCGACAATTTCAAGCGCATGCTGAGCAAGGCCACTGCAGGCAGCTTTGGCCTTGAAGTCGAAAGTATCCAGCGCAACCTCGACCGCCCCCACGACGACACCAAGGAAATCTCCAACGCGGTCCAGGCCTTCACTGCCCGACGCATCCAGCAGCGCCTGGAGCAGACCATCGAGATCCCGCCGCTGGCCGATACCGCGCAGAAGATCATCAAGCTGCGCGTCGACCCCAACGCCAGCGTCGACGACATCACCGGCGTGGTCGAAACCGACCCGGCACTGGCCGCCCAGGTAGTCAGTTGGGCTGCCTCGCCCTACTACGCGTCACCCGGCAAGATCCGCTCGGTGGAAGATGCCATCGTTCGCGTGCTGGGCTTCGACCTGGTGATCAACCTGGCGCTGGGCCTGGCCCTGGGCAAGACCCTGAGCCTGCCGAAAGATCACCCGCAACAAGCCACGCCTTACTGGCAGCAGTCGATCTACACGGCCGCAGTGATCGAAGGCCTGACCCGCGCCATGCCGCGCGCCGAACGCCCCGAAGCCGGCCTCACCTACCTGGCGGGGCTGCTGCACAACTTCGGCTATCTGCTGCTGGCCCACGTGTTCCCGCCGCATTTCTCGCTGATCTGTCGTCATCTTGAGGTCAACCCGCACCTGTACCACAGCTATGTCGAGCAGCACCTGCTGGGCATCAGCCGCGAGCAGATCGGCGCCTGGCTGATGAAACTGTGGGACATGCCGGACGAGCTGTCTGCAGCGCTGCGCTTCCAGCATGACCCAAGCTATGAAGGCGAGTATTCGGCCTACCCGAACCTCGTGTGCCTGGCCACGTCGCTGCTGCGTTCGCGGGGCATCGGTTCAGGGCCGCAGGAAGAGATTCCGGATGCGCTGCTCGAACGCCTGGGGCTGACGCGCGACAAGGCGGAGGACGTGGTCAGCAAGGTACTGGAAGCCGAAGCGTTGCTGCGCGAGTTGGCATCGCAGTTCCAGGCGCCGCACTGACTGGCAGGAGCGGGGTTTCCCGTTCCTGCACAGGCCGAATCAGCCCTTCTTCTTGCGAGGTTTGAGGTACTTCATCAGCCCCTGGAACCAGATCACCAGTGCCGGGTTGCCCTTGATCTGGATGTTCTTGTCCTGAATCCCCTGCATGAACGCCAACTGCTTGTTGCCAGCCTGCAGGGTGGCAAAGCCGAACGCGGCATCCTTGAAGGCAATGGCAAAGGCCGGCTGTGGGTGCAGGCCACCCTTGCTGCTGATGCGCTCACCACTCACCGTGAAATGCCGGGCCACCTTGCCGTCCAAGGTCTGCATCTGGAACACCAGGTCCTTGTCGCGCAGTTGCTGCTGGAAAGCCGGGTTGTTGCGGCTGGCCCTGGCCATCAGCAGACCCATGGCCCAGAGAAGAAAGCGAAACTTCATCAACGCGCCTCGATTGAAATATGACTGAAGCTCGCAGTTTATCCCTTTCTTAAACTTTTTACGCCAGCTCGCCACATCGTTTCCATACGCCAGAACGCACAACGGGCGCCCTGGGGCGCCCGTTCGGATGACACTGGGGTGTCAGGAATCGATCACTTGCCTTTCTTGGCTGGCTTGGCGGGAGCGTTGACGCTGTCACGCAGGTTCTTGCCAGGTTTGAAGGCAACAGTGTTGCTGGCCTTGATCTTCACCGGTTGACCGGTCTGTGGGTTCTTGCCGGTGCGCGCGCCGCGGTGACGCTTCTCGAAGGTGCCGAACCCGACCAGGGTGACGGTATCCTTGTCGAGCGCGCCAGTGATGCTGTCGAGAATCGCGTTCAGCACCTGATTGGCCTTTTCCTTGGTCAGATCGGCCTTTTCGGCGATGACGGCGGCGAGTTCTGGTTTACGCATAGTGAAGCCTCTTTGACGGGATTTTTGTTGTTATGCCGTGCTACCTGCGAAAGCAGCGCCCAAGGCGCCGCAGGCTCTAATCTGCGGCAGACGGAAGTGAGAATGGCACGCTCACCGAGGCCGCGCCAGTGTCTGGGCGGCCATTGTCGCGCCAAGGACAGGCCAAATGCGACAGTTCGAACGGCATTCAGGCCATAAGCGGTGGAAGCTGCCGATTCAGCGCCAGCTTTTCCATCACCGCCGAGCCCGTTAGGGCATAACCCAGCAATTGGCCATCAGCGCCGTAGCACAGCACTTTCAGGTCGCTGCCCTGCCCTTCGACCTGCCAGGTGCCCTCCCGGCCCATCGGGGGTGGCGAAACCACCAGCGGACACGCGGGCGTCTTTACCGTGACAGGCATCGGACCGTAGCTCACAGCCGTGGTGTTGCCGGCCAGCGTCTGCGCCAGCGCGCGGGCGCAGGCCATCAGCGGCATGACGTAGAGCAGGTTGATACCCTCCACTTCGGCGCAGTCGCCCAGGGCGAAGATGTTGGCGTGGGAGGTGCGCAGTTGGCGATCCACCACCACGCCACGATTGACCTGCAGCCCGGCGGCGGCGGCAAGGTCTGTACGCGGTCGCAGGCCGACGGCCGAGACTACCAGGTCGCAGGCAATCGTTCGGCCATCGGACAAGTGAGCCTCCAGGCCATCGCCCGAGCGTTGCAGACGAGTCAGCACCGGCCCCAGGTGGAAACGCACACCCAAGGCTTCCAGGCCTGCCTGCACCGCCTTGGCGGCGGCGGGGTGCAGTAGGGTCGGCATCACCTGCTCACAGGGCGCCACCACGTCGCACTGGTAGCCACCCAACGTGAGGTCGTTGGCAAACTCGCAGCCGATCAGCCCGGCACCGAGCAGCAGCACGCGCCGCTTGCCGACAGCGGCGGCACGAAAGCGCGCGTAGTCTTCCAGGTCGTTGATTGGAAAAACCAGCTCGGCGCCGTCGCCCTCGACCGGCACCTGTACCGTCTGCGCGCCCAAAGCCAGCACCAGGTCGCGGTAGGGCACCGCCTCCTCGCCGATCCACAGGCGCTTGTGGCCAGGATCGATGCCGCTGATGCGGGTATGGGTACGAATCTCGGCCTTGAGCTGCTCGGCCATGGCTCCCGGCTCGGCCATGCACAGACCGTCGGCGTCCTTGTGCTTGGCAAAGCCGGTGGAAAGCATGGGCTTGGAATAGGAGCGACCGTCGTCGGCAGTGATCAGCAACAGCGGCGTGTCAGCGTCGAGCTTGCGAAACTCCCGGGCCAGGTTGTAGCCCGCAAGGCCTGTGCCGATGATCACCACGGGGGACGTCATGTCGTGCTTCCTCTTGCAGGGGGTCGTCGATCAGCCGATGGCGATCATTTCGAAGTCGCTCTTGCCTACACCGCAGTCGGGGCACAGCCAGTCTTCCGGCACGTCTTCCCAACGGGTGCCCGGAGCGATCCCGTCGTCCGGCCAGCCCTCGGCTTCGTCGTAGATCAGCCCACAGACAATGCATTGCCACTTCTTCATCAGGGTTCCTCGGTCAGGCGTTGTGTTGCTGCTGATGGCCCTTTGCCGCGAAGGACTCACCGCGCAATTCATGACGGGCTTTGTACTGGCCCGGCCGGCAGTATGCAAGCAAACCCGGCAATCATGCTAAGCTCGCCGCCTCTCTGGATGTAACAAGCATACCGACGTGTCGTACGAATCCCCGCAAGCAGCCGCTGTCGCGTGGCTGGCGTATCCACAGCTGGCGAGCGACCTCGACCAGCGCACCCTCGACTGGCTGTTCGACGAAGGCTCCCTGACTCGTCGCCTGACCCGCCTCTCCCACGACCACTTCTGCGTGACGCCGCTGTTCGAAGGCTGGCAGCCACTGCGTGACGACGAATGCCTTGCCCTGGATCTTGCGCCAGGCGCGCAGGGCTGGGTGCGTGAAGTCTATCTGCGTGGCCATGACCGGCCCTGGGTATTTGCCCGCAGCGTCGCCAGCCGCGAGGCCTTGGAGCGCGGCGGCCTCGACCTGGAAACCCTGGGCAGCCGCTCGCTCGGCGAACTGCTGTTCTGCGACCAGGCGTTCATTCGCCATCCCATCGAGGTGTGCACGTACCCACAGGCGTGGTTGCCGACGGAAGTGGCCAGCGCCAACCTCTGGGGCCGCCGCTCGCGCTTCGAGCGCGATGGCCTGGACCTGCTGGTCGCCGAGGTATTCCTGCCCGCGATGTGGCAGGCGGACAAGGAGGTATCGCCCTGATGTACCTGCACCTGCTCAAGTCGCTCAACCGCCTGCACCCCAGGGCCTGGGACTTCGTCCAGCTCAGCCGCCTGGATCGCCCCATCGGCATCTACCTGTTGCTGTGGCCCACGCTGGCGGCGGTGTGGATCGCTGCCAAGGGTGCACCAACCCTGGCCAACGTGCTGATCTTCGGCCTCGGAGTAGCGTTGATGCGCGCGGCGGGCTGCGCGATCAATGACTTCGCCGACCGCAAGGTCGATGGCCACGTCAAGCGCACCGCCGACCGCCCCCTGGCCAGCGGCCGGGTAAAGCCGCGCGAGGCGGTGATGCTGTTCGTGGTGCTGACCGGAATAAGTTTCCTGCTGGTGCTGTGCACCAACGCCAGCACCGTGTGGCTTTCGTTTGGCGGCGTTGCCCTGGCGTTCTGCTACCCGTTCATGAAGCGCTACACCTACTACCCGCAGGTGGTGCTGGGTGCCGCCTATTCATGGGGCATTCCCATGGCCTTCACGGCCGCGGGAGGTGAGCTGCCAGCAGCGGCCTGGCTGCTGTACATCGCCAACCTGCTGTGGACGGTAGCCTTCGACACCTACTACGCGATGGTCGATCGCGACGACGACCTGAAGATCGGCGTGAAATCCACGGCGATCCTGTTCGGCGAGGCCGATCGGGTGATCATCCTGACCTTGCAGGTGCTGTCGCTCGGCTGCCTGTTGCTGGCCGGCAATCGCTTCGAACTGGGGGGCTGGTTCCACCTGGGGCTGCTGGGCGCCCTGGCCTGCTTCGCCTGGGAGTTCTGGTCGACCCGTACGCTGGATCGCGATGCCTGCTTCAAGGCGTTCCTGCACAATCACTGGGCGGGGCTGTTGATCTTCATCGGCGTGGTGCTGGATTACGCGCTGCGCTGAGGGCAAGAGCAACTGTCTTGCTCAAAATCTGAGGCCTGCCCAATCCCTGTGGGAGCGGGCTTGTCCCGCGAACACGGGCGTAGCCCGTGCCATGCAGCGCGGTGTCTTTTTCGCGGGTAAACCCGCTCCCACAGGGGATTGGGCAGGCCTCAGATTTTTGAGCAAGACAGTTGCACCCACAGAGTCCGCGCACGCTTCAGGGTTTGGCGATATGCCAGACGTCCTTCACGCCATCACCGGTCTTGTCTCCGGCTTTCTTGTCCTTGATGAAGGTGTACAGCGGCTTGCCGTCGTAAGCCCACTGCTTCTTGCCATCATCCCGCTCGATCACCGTCCACTTGTCCTTGGCAGCTTCATCCTCGGCCTTGACCAGCAGCGGCGGCCAGTTGGTTGCGCATTCACCGTTGCACATCGACTTGCCTCCGGCATCCTTGTCGAAGGTGTACAGGGTCATGCCGGCATGGTCGACCCACATGCCGTCCTTCTCCATCGCATGGTGCGCCGACGCCACCCCCGGCAATGCCAGCGCAGCGAAAAGGGCCATCCAGCTCAGCGTATGTCGTGTCATTGGAATCACCATCGTGTCGGGGGAAGGAGGGAGAACACCGCCGCAGCGGCCTTGTGAAGCCTAGCCCAGTCACGCAATGTCGCCAGAACGGCCAACGCCTTGTCACACAGCTGCAATAATTCCGTTATCTAATGCGGGCCAAGACACCATAGATGGGAGAGTTTTGAGCATGGTTGGCAGGAACATTCTGATCGTCGACGACGAAGCGCCTATTCGCGAGATGATCGCCGTTGCATTGGAAATGGCCGGCTACGACTGCCTCGAGGCAGAGAACTCCCAGCAGGCCCACGCCATCATCGTCGACCGCAAGCCGGACCTGATCCTGCTGGACTGGATGCTGCCCGGCACCTCCGGCATCGAACTGGCACGCCGCCTCAAGCGCGACGAGCTGACCGGTGACATCCCGATCATCATGCTCACCGCCAAGGGCGAAGAGGACAACAAGATCCAGGGCCTGGAAGTCGGCGCCGACGACTACATCACCAAGCCGTTCTCGCCCCGCGAGCTGGTGGCCCGCCTCAAGGCCGTGCTGCGCCGCAC
Organism: Pseudomonas sp. RW10S2; assembly: GCF_014268985.1. NCBI lineage: Bacteria > Pseudomonadati > Pseudomonadota > Gammaproteobacteria > Pseudomonadales > Pseudomonadaceae > Pseudomonas > Pseudomonas sp. RW10S2. Next base: position 27,205 of record NZ_JABWRO010000069.1, read on the forward strand.
CGGCCCGAGCGACAGCGAGGCACCGATCGAAGTCGGCGGCCTGCTGCTCGACCCGATCAGCCACCGCGTGACCATCGACGGCAAACCCGCCGAGATGGGCCCGACCGAGTACCGCCTGCTGCAGTTCTTCATGACCCACCAGGAGCGCGCCTACACCCGTGGCCAGCTGCTCGACCAGGTCTGGGGCGGCAACGTCTATGTCGAGGAGCGCACCGTCGACGTGCACATCCGTCGTCTGCGCAAGGCACTGGGTGAGGCCTACGAAAATCTGGTACAAACCGTCCGCGGCACCGGCTACCGTTTCTCGACCAAGAGCTGACACGCCCGCACGCTTCGCTGCAAGCCGCTGTACAAGGACTGTGAATTGAACCCGAACTGGCACGCGACCCTGATTCGCCACCTGCTCCTGCTGATCAGCGTCTGTCTGCTCGGCGGGCTGGTCAGCGGGCAATACGGCTGGAGCCTGGCGGTTGGCCTGGCGCTCTACCTGGGCTGGACCCTCAAGCAGTTGCTGCGCCTGCACGAATGGCTGCGCAACCACCAGCCCGACGAAGCGCCGCCGGACGGCTACGGGCTGTGGGGCGAAGTGTTCGACAGCATCTATCACCTGCAGCGCCGCGACCAGCGTGTCCGCGGGCGCCTGCAAGCGGTGATCGACCGGGTTCAGGAGTCCACCGCTGCCCTGCGCGATGCGGTGATCATGCTCGACAGCGATGGCAACCTGGAGTGGTGGAACCGCGCCGCCGAGACCCTGCTGGGCTTCAAGACGCCCCAGGATGGCGGACAACCGGTCACCAACCTGGTCCGTCATCCGCGCTTCAAGGAATACTTCGAAGCGGAAAACTACGTCGAACCGCTGGAAATCCCCTCGCCGATCAATGACCACCTGCGCGTGCAACTGCACATCACCCGCTACGGCAACAACGAGCACCTGATGCTGGTGCGCGATGTGACCCGCATCCACCAGCTCGAACAGATGCGCAAGGACTTCGTCGCCAACGTCTCCCACGAACTGCGCACCCCGCTGACGGTGATCACCGGCTACCTCGAAACCCTGCTGGACAACGTCGAAGACGTGAACCCACGCTGGGCCCGTGCGCTGCAGCAGATGAGCCAGCAAGGCTCGCGCATGCAGACCCTGCTCAACGACCTGTTGCTGCTGGCCAAGCTGGAAGCGACCGACTACCCCTCGGACAACCAGCCGGTGGCGGTGGATACCCTGCTGCAGTCGATCAAGGGCGACGCGCAGGCGCTGTCCGGGCCCAAGCGCCAGAACATCTCGCTGGAAGCCGCGCCGGGCCTGCGCCTGAAAGGCAGCGAGTCGGAACTGCGCAGCGCCTTCTCCAACCTGGTGTTCAACGCGGTGAAGTACACCCAGGAGGAAGGCACCATTCGCATCCGCTGGTGGGCCGACGAGCAAGGGGCACACCTGAGCGTGCAGGACTCGGGGGTGGGCATCGACGCCAAGCACCTGCCGCGCCTGACCGAACGCTTCTACCGCGTCGACTCCAGCCGCGCCTCCAACACCGGCGGCACCGGGCTGGGCCTGGCGATCGTCAAGCATGTGCTGATGCGCCATCGCGCCAAGCTTGAAATCAGCAGCGTGCCGGGGCATGGCAGCACGTTCACGTGTCATTTTGCGCCGGCACAATTGGCGGCAAATCGCAGCTGAGAATCCCCACGGCAAAAAGCATCCCCTTTGCTTTTGCAGCTTCAGCCGCTACATTGGATCCCCTTT
>NZ_JABWRO010000007.1:0-75637 GCF_014268985.1 Pseudomonas sp. RW10S2
GAGCGGCTGCTCCCGCAGGCAACGCGCTGCCCTGCTTCTGCTTCATCGAACCCGAAGAACAAGACCAACGAGGTGCCGACATGCGTCACTTGCAAACCCTGATTCCCGCAGCCTTCGCCCTGCTGTTCGGCGCGGCCGCCCATGCCGAGCCCACGGTCAGCGTGTACAACTGGACCGACTACATTGGCGACACCACCCTGGCCGACTTCCAGGCCAGTACCGGGATCAAGGTGGTGTATGACGTCTTCGACTCCAACGAAACCCTCGAGGGCAAGCTGCTCGCCGGGCGCACCGGCTACGATGTGGTGGTGCCCTCGAACCACTTCCTCGCCCGCCAGGCCAAGGCCGGCGCGTTCCTGCCGCTCGACCGCAGCAAGCTGCCGAACTGGCAGCACCTGGACCCGAAACTGCTCAAGCAACTGGAGCAGAACGACCCGGGCAACCAGTACGCCGTACCGTACCTGTGGGGCACCAATGGCATCGGCTACAACGTCGAGAAGGTCAAGGCCGCGCTGGGCATCGACAAGGTCGACTCCTGGGCCGTGCTGTTCGAGCCAGAAAACCTGAAGAAACTCAAGCAATGCGGCGTGGCCTTCATGGACTCGCCCGACGAGCTGTTCCCGGCCATGCTCAACTACCTGGGCATGAACCCACGCAGCGAAGACCCGAAAGACTACGCCAAGGCCGAAGCACGGCTGATGGAGCTGCGCCCGTACATCACCTACTTCCACTCCTCCAAGTACGTCTCGGACCTGGCCAACGGTGACGTGTGCGTGGCCTTCGGCTACTCCGGCGACGTGTTCCAGGCGGCCAACCGCGCCGTGGAAGCCAAGAACGGCGTGAAAATCGCCTACAGCATTCCCAAGGAAGGCAGCAACCTATGGTTCGACCTGCTGGCCATCCCCAAAGACGCCAGCAATCCTGACCAGGCCCTGGCTTTCATCAACTACCTGCTCGACCCGAAAGTGATCGCCAAGGTCAGCGCCACGGTCGGCTATGCCAACGCCAACCCTGACGCCAAGGCGTTCATGGACAAGTCGCTGGTGGAAAATCCCGAGATCTATCCGCCCCAGGAAGTGCTGGACAAGCTCTACGTCTCCAGCACCCCCAGCCCGCAGATCATGCGGGTCATGACTCGCTCCTGGAGCAAGATCAAGTCCAACCGCTGATTCGAGTGTTTCCGATGCCTCATCAAACCGAACACACCGCCTCCTACTACGCCGCCACGGCCCGCGCCACGGCCCCCTACCCTGAGCTCGAAGGCGAGTTGAGCGCCGACGTGTGCGTGGTCGGCGGCGGCCTGACCGGCGTCAACACCGCGCTGGAGCTGGCCGAGCGGGGCCTGTCGGTGATCCTGCTGGAAGCCCGGCGTATCGGCTGGGGCGCAAGCGGGCGCAATGGCGGGCAACTGATCCGTGGTATCGGCCATGACGTGTCGGGTTTTGCCCGCTACGTCGGCCAGGACGGCGTGCGTTACCTCAAGCAGGCAGGCCTGGACTCGGTCGAACTGGTGGCCAGGCGCATCGAGCAGTACAACATCGAGTGCGACCTGCGCTGGGGCTTCTGTGAGCTGGCCAATACAACGGCGCAGTTCGATGCGTTCAACGACGAACTGCAGGACCTGGCCGAACTGGGCTACCGGCACGAAACCCGGCTGATCGCCCCAGAGCGCATCCGCGAGGTCGTTGCCAGTGACCAGTACGCCGGCGGCCTGGTGGACATGGGCTCCGGCCACCTGCATCCACTGGACCTGGTGCAGGGCGAAGCCCGCGCCGCCAGCAGCCTTGGCGTGCGCATCTTCGAGCAGACCGCTGTGCAACGCATCGAACACGGCCCTACCGTCACCTTGCACTGCGCCCGCGGGAAGGTACGGGCCAAGAGCCTGGTGTTGGGGTGCAATGCGCACCTGGACGAGCTGGAGCCGCGCTTGACCGGCAAGGTGCTGCCCGCCGGCAGCTACGTGGTGGCTACCGAACCGCTGTCAGAAGCCCTGGCGCGCAGCCTGATCCCGCAGAACATGGCCCTGTGCGACCAGAAGGTCGGCCTTGACTACTATCGCCTGACCGCCGACCGCCGCCTGCTGTTTGGTGGCGCCTGCCACTACTCCGGGCGCGATCCGAAGGACATCGCCGCCTACATGCGCCCGAAAGTGCTGAAGGTGTTCCCGCAACTGGCCGATGTGCGCATCGACTTCCAATGGGGCGGCATGATCGGCATCACCGCCAACCGCTTCCCCCAGGTGGGCCGCCTGAGCCAGCATCCGAACGTGTATTACGCCCAGGGTTACTCCGGGCATGGCCTGAACGTGACCCACTGGACCGCCAAGCTGTTGGCCGAGGCCATCGCCGTCGGCCACAGCCAGGGCCTGGATATCTTCAGTACCGTACCGCACCTGACCTTCCCCGGCGGCAAGGCCCTGCGCTCGCCGCTGCTGGCACTGGGGATGTTGTGGTATCGCGTACGGGAGGTGCTGGGCTGATCAGAGAATGGCCTGGAGGCCCTTGTCGGCAATGATATTGAGCAGTTTCAGCGCGGGCCCGGCTGGCCGGGTCTCCCCCTGCTCCCATTTGCGTACGGTAGACGCACTGGTATGCAAATGCAGTGCGAAAACCGGCTGGCTGAAATTGAGCGCCTCGCGCAGGCGCTTGATGTCCAGCGCAGTGAAATCCCTGACGGGCGCAGGACAGATGGCCTCGAATTCGCGCATCGTTACCTTGCCAACCACGCCAGCCTGGTAAAGCACAGACAGGTCGTCACGCAACGACTCAATCAATTTGCTGGTCACAATACACCTCCTCAAGTACGCCGCAACTTATTGCCTTGGCCAAGTTTTGCGACGACATTTCAACCAGTACCCTGCCCATCAACTGCAGCGCTTTTTGCTCAGTTGGGGTGACGTTTGCTTTTTCAGCCTTGGCGAACCCATGAAGAAACACATAACGCTCACCCAAACGGGCAGATAACAATGTTCTGTATCCGCCACTCTTCCCTGAACCAGGCGAGGCAATGCGTTTTTTGAAGAGCAACCCTCCGAGACTTGCATCCACCAATCCGCTTTGCATTTCCCTGACTGCTGTGCATAGCAGCGAGTCCGATAGCTTCTCGCGGGCCTGCCAACGGGAAAAATCCCTGCGTTTGTAAATACTCACTTTTCACCATCAAAACATACCCGTGACGGGCATAGATTTCCAGTGATCCACCTAGAGCGATAGCCAGACGGCTCTTGATTTCCTGTGGGAATTCACATCACCGAACCAAGGACGCCTACCAACCCACCTGCACACTGGCCAATCGCCAAGCACCTGCTAGCGTTGATCTGGCCTCCCCCTCAATGGACGCTACCGATCATGAAACCGCTGCCTCGCGCCACCCTGCTGTGCGCTGCCTTGCTTGCCCTGGCCGCCTGCTCCAGCAACCGCGTCGATCCGAGCCAGTATTCCGGGTTTCTCAAGGACTACAGCCGGCTCAAGCCGGCAGAAAGTGTTTCCGGGGCGCCGGTGATGCGCTGGATCGACCCGGGGCTCAAGGCCAGCCAGTATCGACAGGTCTACATCGAGCCCAGCCAGTTCTATCCCAAGCCACAACCCACCGCGGTGATCTCGGCGCAGACCCTGCAGGCGATCACCCGCTACTTCGACGACGCCATGCGCCGGGAACTGGGCAGCGTGCTGACGGTGGTCAGCGCTCCAGGCCCGGGAACGATCGTGGTACGCCCCGCAATCACCGCAGTGTCGACCAAGACCGAGGGCCTGAAGCCCTATGAAGTGGTGCCCATCGCCCTGGTGGCGGCAGCGGTGAACACCGCCGCCGGCGGTCGTGACCAGGAAGTGGACATCGCCGTGGAGGCGGCCTTCCTCGACGGTGCCAACCAGAAAGTGCTGGCCCAGGTGGTGCGCAAGGGCGCCGGCGAGGCGCTGGAGAACGACACCGCGCAGCTCAAGCTGGAGAACGTCAAGCCGTTGCTCGATGGCTGGGCCAGCGACATGCGCCGCAGTGTCGTGGAGCTGCGCAGGAAGGGCCAGTGAACGGCGCCGGGTCAGTCTTTCGCGACCGCGGGAAACAGCACAGCGAGGCTCCTGTAGATGTTGATGTCGTCCAGGACAGGTCAGGTCGTATCAGGCGTGCTGCAGGAACGGCAGGGCGTGCTCGAGCAGGGCTTGCGGGGCTTCTTCGGGAATGTAGTGACCACAGGGCAGCTCGTTGCCGCGCACGTCCTCGGCACAGGCGCGCCACTCCTTGAGCGGGTCGAAGCACTTGCCGATCACGCCGTCACGGCCCCACATCACCAGCAGCGGGGTCTTCACAGCGTTGCCGGCATCGATATCGGCCTGGTCATGTTCCAGGTCGATGCCTGCAGCGGCCCGATAGTCTTCGCACACACCATGCGCCGCGCCCGGTAGCGACAGGCAGCGACGGTACTCGGCGAACGCCTCGTCGGTGAACGGCGCAAGGCCGGCACTGCGCCCGCCCATGACACTGCGCAGGTAACCTTCCGGGTTGGCTTCGATCAAGGTTTCAGGCAGCGGCGCCGGGCGGATGAGGAAGAACCAGTGCCAGTAGGCACGGGCGAAAGCTTCGTTGGTCTGGCGGTACATCGCCAGGGTCGGGGCGATGTCCAGCAGCACCAGGTGGGTGAGGCGCTGGGAGTGGTCGAGCGCCAGGCGATGCGCGACCCGCGCGCCGCGGTCGTGGGCCATCAGGGCGAATTGCTCGAACCCCAGGGCCTGCATGAGCCCGACCATATCGGCCGCCATGCGGCGCTTGGAATACGCCTCATGCCAGTCGTCGGCCTCAGGCTTGGCCGAATCGCCGTAACCGCGCAGGTCGGCGGCGACCACGGTGAAATGCTCGGCCAGCTTCTCGGCCACCTTGTGCCAGATCACATGGGTCTGCGGGTGGCCGTGCAACAGCAGCAATGCCGGCCCCTTGCCGCCGATACGGTAGGCGATCTCGATACCTTCGACGTGCTGGAAGGCTTTCTTGAAACCCTGGAACATGCCAATCACTCCGTTTCGTGTGCACTCAGGCCGCAAGGCGACCCTCCAGGTGCCGAGCATAGCTGCGGCACCAAAGGCATCAAGAACGCAAATGCAGAGCGAAGCAACACGAATCGTGGAGCATGGCCTCAGGCAACGAAGCCGTAGAAGATCGCCGACAAGGTGATCAACCCCACCAGCACGACGAAGACGTTCGACAGCGCGCCCGAGTACTTGCGCAGCGAAGGCACCTTGCGCACTGCATACATCGGCATCAGGAACAGCAGGCAGGCCAGCACCGGGCCACCGAGGCTTTCGATCAGGCCGAGGATGCTCGGGTTGAGGGTCGCCACGATCCAGCAACCCAGCACCATGAACAGCGCCGTGACACGCTCCAGGCGCTTGGCCGACCAGCTTTTACCGCGGCTGCGCAGGCTCTTGACGATCATGCCCTGGAAGCCTTCGCTGGCACCGATGTAGTGGCCCAGGAACGATTTGGTGATCGCCACCTGAGCAATCAGGGGCGCGACAAAAGCGATGACCGGGGTCTGGAAGTGGTTGGCCAGGTACGACAGGATCGAGATGTTCTGCACCTTGGCCGCAGCCAGGTCGGCCGGGCTCAGGGCCAGCACGCAACTGAAGCAGAAGAACATCACCGTCAGCACCATCATCAGGTGGGCGGTGGCCAGGGTGCGGCCGCTCTTGCGGTCGGCGTCGGCGCCGTAGCGGTGCTTCTGGTCGACGGCGAAGGCCGAGATGATCGGCGAGTGGTTGAACGAGAACACCATCACCGGAATCGCCAGCCACAGGGTCAGCAGCAGCCTGGAGGCGCTCAGGCCTTCGCTGGCCTGGGCAAAGAAGGCGCCGTTCCAGTTGGGGATCAGGCTCAGGGCCAGCAGCAGGAGCGAGGCGACGAAGGGATAGACCAGCACGCTCATGACCTTGACGATGATCTGCTGGCCGCAGCGCACCACCACCATCAGGCCGGCGATCAACAGCAGCGACAACAGCGCACGCGGCGGCGCGGTCACGTGCAACTGGTGTTCGAGGAAACTGGTGAGAGTGTTGGTCAAGGCCACGCTGTAGACCAACAGGATGGGGAAGATCGCCAGGAAGTAGAGCAAGGTGATGAGCTTGCCGGCGCCCACACCGAAATGCTCCTCGACCACCTCGGTGATGTCTTCGTTGCCGCCACGGCGCCCGGACAGCACGAAGCGGGTCAGCGCACGGTGCGCATAGAAGGTCATCGGGAAAGCCAGCAGCGCGAGGATCAACAGCGGCCAGAAGCCCCCTACCCCGGCATTGATCGGCAGGAACAGGGTGCCGGCGCCGATGGCGGTGCCGTACAGACCCAGGGCCCAGGTGGTGTCGTGGCGGTTCCAGCTGCGCGTGGCTGTGGTCGAAGCCGGCGCAGCCGAATCCGCACGAACGGTCGTGGAGTTGTGTACATCAGTCATGGGTTTCGCCTTTGTAGTTGTTTTTGTTGCTCGGTGAAGCGGGTGTTGCAGGTGGATTCAGGCGTGTTGAGTCGGGCTCCTTGAGCGCCTGTGCTCGGTCCTCTGCACCGACGCGATACCTGTAGGAGCGGGCTTGCCCGCGAAAAAGACACCGCTGCCTGGCACGGGCTACGCCCGTGTTCGCAGTTGCGCCTTCAGGGCTGGGTTGCGAACAGGGCGACTCAACACTCGACGAAGGCGACGGCCAGGCCGCCGCGCGAAGTTTCCTTGTAGTTGGCGTGCATGTCCGCGCCGGTGTCGCGCATGGTGCGGATCACCCGATCGAGGGAGATGAAATGCTCGCCATCACCCCGCAAGGCCATCTGTACGGCGTTGATCGCCTTCACGGCGGCGATGGCATTACGCTCGATGCACGGCACCTGGACCAGACCGCCGACCGGATCGCAGGTCAGGCCGAGGTTGTGCTCCAGGGCGATTTCAGCGGCGTTTTCCAGCTGCGGCGGGGTGGCGCCGAGCACTTCGGCAAGGCCTGCAGCGGCCATGGAGCAGGCCGAACCGACCTCCCCCTGGCAACCCACTTCGGCGCCGGAGATCGATGCGTTTTTCTTGCACAGGATGCCGACCGCCGCCGCTGCCAGCAGAAAGGCCACCACGTCGTCATCGCAGGCGCCCGGGTTGAACTTCATGTAGTAGTGCAACACCGCCGGGATGATGCCGGCCGCACCATTGGTCGGTGCCGTGACCATGCGCCCGCCCGCGGCGTTCTCTTCGTTGACTGCCAGGGCGAACAGGTTGACCCACTCCATCGCGCTCAGGGTCGAGCCGATCACGTTCGGCTTGCCCAACTCCTGCAGGCTGCGATGCAGACGCGCAGCCCGGCGCTTGACCTTGAGCCCTCCAGGCAAGATGCCTTCATTGCGCAGGCCGTTGTCGACGCACTCGCGCATGGCCGCCCAGATATTCAGCAAGCCGCTGCGGATCTCATCTTCGCTGCGCCAGGCCAGTTCGTTGGCCATCATCAACTGGCCCACGGTCAAGCCATGGGTCTTGCACAACGCCAGCAGCTCGGCGCCTGACGAAAACTCGTAGGGCAACTCGACCTGCGCGACGCGACTGACCGGGGCATCGATTTCAGCTTGCTCGATGATGAAGCCGCCACCCACGGAGTAGTAGGTCTGGGTCAGCAGGCTGCCCTGCCCGTCCAGCGCTTCCAGGCTCATGGCATTGGGGTGATAGTCCAGGTTTTCGTCGAGCAGGCGCATGTCGCGGCTGTACTGGAACGCCACCGGGTGCGAGCCATCGAGCATCAGGCACTGCTCCTGCATCAACTGGTCGATGCGCGGCTCGATGCTGTGCGGGTCGATGCGGTCCGGCCACTGGCCCATCAGGCCCAGCAGGCAGGCGCGATCGGTGGCATGACCGACGCCGGTGGCCGACAGCGAGCCATACAGGCGCACCTCGACCCGCTGCACCTGGGCCAGCAGGCCGCGCTCGCGCAGCAACCGGGCGAAGGTGGCGGCGGCACGCATGGGCCCCACGGTGTGGGAACTGGACGGCCCGATGCCGATCTTGAAGAGGTCGAAAACACTGATAGCCATGCTAATGCCTGACCGCCGCGACGTTACTCGCCGCTGCGCGGCCCTCCGGAAAAATTGATGGGTACTGCGAATTTGCGCGATACTGCCGCGCTCGCCTGGCGATGACCAACGAAAATTCCTAAGCAAGCCTTTAGCAGGACTAAACAATGAAAGGGCAGCTCAACGGCCAGGTGTTCGTCTGGTTGCATGTGTTCTCCTGTGCCGCGCGGCACCTGTCGTTCACCCGCTGTGCCGAAGAGCTGCACATCACCCCCGGGGCGGTCAGCCAGCAGATGCGCCAGCTTGAAGAGCGCCTGGGCTTCGCCCTGTTCCTGCGCCGTGCCCGTGGCGTGGAGCTGACAGCCGAGGGACAGCGCCTGGCGCAGACCGTGGCCGAGGCCTATGGCAGCATCGAAGCTGAACTGCTGCGTCTGGACGCCGGCGAAATTCGCGGTACCTTGCGCCTGCGCTCGATCCCTTCGTTCCTCGCCAAATGGCTGACCCCGCGCCTGCCGCGCTTCCAGCAGCGCTACCCGGACATCGAGCTGCGCCTGGTGGCCGAGGACAGCAAACAGGCCCTGCACGACGGCGATTTCGACCTGGCGATCGACCTCAACGACGGCAGCTATCCTGGAATGCTCTCGACCCCACTGCTGGACGAACAGATCTTCCCGGTCTGCTCCCCGGCCCTGCTGCGCGGTCGCCCGCCCCTGCACGGCCCGGCCGATCTGGTGCACTACCCGCTGCTGCACGACATCACGGCCTGGCGCGGCAGTTCGGAGTACGCGGAGTGGGAGTTCTACCTTGACGGTATCGGTGCGGGTGGCCTGAACGTACGACGCGGCCACACCTTCAACCGCAATCACCTGACCATCGAGGCGGCGATTGCCGGTATCGGCGTTGCGATTGCGCGGCGGACCTTGCTCAACGACGAACTCGAGCGCGGCACGCTGATCGTTCCGTTCGGTGTACCGATCCCCAATCACAAGCGTTATGTACTGCTCTACCCGCCTGGTGGCCTGACCCAACCCGGCGCCCGCGCAGTGCATGACTGGCTGGTGGAAGAAGCACAGACCTTTCGCGCCCTGCATCCGCTGATGTGAAACGGCCCCGCTGCTGGTTGCCTGGCAGCGGGGCCGCACACCCTGGTTACTGTGCTGGTGCAGTGGTCGGTGGCGCTTCGTTGGTCACCCGCAGGATCCCCCATAACCCGGCGGTATTGCCGTAGGCGGCGTAGTCGCGGAACAGGTAGTCCCCCGGCACCGCGTTGGCACCACCCGCGCTGGGCAGCATGAAGCTGAAGTGCGCCGCCGGCAGCACGCTCTCCTGCGCGCCGATGTACATCGCCATCGGGTTGTAGCCGAAGCGCACCGAACCGATGCCCGGCAGGCCCATGGGGTAGCCGTCCAGGTCGTTCTTCTCGGCCTGGTAGGCATGCAGCGGCCACAGGTGCCCGTCGAGCTGGTAGGTGATACCGCGGCTACCACCACTGGGCATCAGCACATGGCTGCGCAGCGGTTGACCGGGCTTGGCCCAAAGCACCGGTGTCTGCGGATCGCCGTTGACCAGGGCGTTGCTGTAGGCCATATGGGCGTTGGGGACATCGGCGAAGCCATGACCATCGGCGTGGCCGAAGGGGGCATCCGGTGCCAGGCCGAAGCGCAACCACAAGGGCTCGGTCTTGTAGTTGATGGCCATGTTGCCATTGTCTTTCGGATCACCCGGCACGCCATTGCCCTCGGTGGCGATCCCCTCCACAGGACGCCCATCGGCCCAGCGCATGTTCAGCGAGCGTTGCCATACCGTCACCAGGTCACGGTAGTCCGCCTGGCCGCTGACCTTGACCGTGGCCTGGGCGCGGCTGGCGCTGTCTTCGGTCCAGGTGGCGGTCTGTGGAAGGACGCTCATGGCGCCAACAAGACCTTTCTGAGGCTGCTTGATGAAGTCCGCCGGGGTCAGGTTGAGCCCGCCGAACTCGATGGCGGTGGTGTTGATGTTGTCCACCGTACGCCCCAGTTGCAGCACCGGCTTGCCCTCGCGCTCCAGATGCCCGGCGTAGTACTGATACACCTTGCTCGGGTACGTCCCACTGTTGCCCGCCCGTGGCGGGACAGTCTGCACGGGGTTGAGGCCGACGTTGGCGCCATCGGACTTGGTGATGTCGTACGCCAGCAACTGCGCATGCAAGCCAACATGGCTGGACGGGCGCATCAGGTTGTTGTTGAAGGCCGTGGAGCCCTCGCTGGCATTGCGATCACGCTTGACCACGTTCTGCATCACCGCCGTACTGGGCAGGTCCGGCATCATCAGCGGCAGGCGGTTCTCCAGGGTGATGCTGATGCAATCCCCCGCATTGGCACGCAGTACCAAGGGTTCTACTGGAATACCTGGCTTGAGTTTGCCGGTCACGGCATCGAGGTCGGCCTTGCGCACATACAGCACCGCCGTCGGGTCATGCAGCGGCGCACTGTGGCCGCCCAGGGTGAAGGTCGTGCCGTCCTCCTCGTCGGTCACGGTTGCCAATGGAATGCTGGTGCGCCGACTGTTGAACACCAAGGTCCCGCCGTTGCTCTTCAACGGCCCGCCGACGTGCTGGTTGACCCCCGCCGGATCGCTGATGCTGACACCCTGGCGGTTCTCCAGAATGTCATTGGCCAGCGCGGCAACCACTTCATAGCTGCGCTTGACCGTCGGCCGGGTGCCGATGCCATTGGCATTGGTCGTGGTTTTCGGGCAGATGCCGTCGAAGTTCACGGTGTTGCGCATGGCCACCGGTTGCGGGTTGTTTGGCAGAGCAATCAAGTCTGGCCGCTGCGCCGTGTAGTTGCGCATTACCCCCCAGATGCCGTTCCAGTAACCCTCCAGCGCCGCATCCAGCGAATACAGGTAGTCGCCGTTGGTGGCGGCGGAGCTTGAGATCATCGACACCGGTGCCATGAAACCCATCTGCTCGGAGATACCCACCATCTGCGAGGCTTTCCACCCCGAGTTGGAGCTGCTGCCGAAACCTGAACCGTTCTGCAGCCACTTCACGCCATGCAGGGTCACGTTGTGCTCCTCTTCATGCCCACCGGCGTGCATGCGCAAGCGCACGTTGTCCCCGGAATAGGTGCGCAGCATCGGGGTGAACGGATCGCCTGGCTCGGTGCCCTTGTTGATGTGCGGCGGGAACAGCGTGGTGCCGCCAGTAGGGCCGATCGCCGAGGTGATTGCCGAGGGCGCCAGGTTCATCGCTGGAATCGCCCGGTCGGTGCGGGTCTGCAGGGCATAGGCCAGGTCGCCACCCAGGCCGTCGGCCTGCATGCCGCGCTTGCCGTCCGGGCCGACCTTGTTGGGGTCGAACACACGCAGGGCCAGCGGTTCGTTGCGGTAGTTGACGACGAACATCCCCGGATCATCCACCGAAATCGCCTGTGGGCACGGCCGGGTCGGACAGCCTGGGCTCAGCCCGCCGCGCGACTCGACCACCGCCTCCAACAGGTTCGACGCCTTCTGCCGCACCGGCGGGTTGATGGCGTAGCGGAAGCTGTCGGCGGTGGCCGGATACGCCTGGCCGTTAGGCACGCCATCGGGGCCGGCCCCCACGTACACACCCGCTTCATAGGCATGCTGGAAGTCGCTGTACTCGAGGAAGAACTCGCGGTAGCTGTCGTTGCGCCCGTCGCCATCGTGGTCGCCGGTCTGGATCACGGCCTGCCACGAAGTCGGCCCGCCATCCTGGCGCAGGGCCGGGTTGTACAACTGCTCGCCGGTTTCGGCGTGGTACCAGGTGGAGCCTGCGGGTTCTGCCAGCACGGTGGCATACAGGCCCAACTGCTGATGGGTCGATGGGCCGAGGTGGTCGTGGGTGAAGATGGTGCCCAGGCCACGGTCGACGTTGTACACGTTGATCAGAGGATCGGCGAACCAGCGTTGCATGGCCGTGCGCGCGCCGAGCCAGTCTGCCCGGCCGAAGCGGCCGAAGTACGGATGCTGGCGTGCTTTCGGGCAGGCCGCCGAGCCATCGCGGGCATCGCCCTCGCTGCAGCCGTTGTAGGCGCGGATGGCATCCACGCGCTCGACCACGCTGCCGGGCGAGAGAATGCCATCTTCGTAGTTCCAGCCATTGGCAGAGCCGTCGGCGGCGGTCAGGTCCCATTTGGGCAAGTGGATGTGCTGGCCGATCACGTCGGTCGGGGTGCGCACCTGGTAGTCGTCCATCTCGTAGAACGAGGGGATCAGGTTGGTGTGCACGTACTGGGTGCAATCGAAGGTGTTCATGCGCATCACCAGCGGCTCCGGTGGGCGCTGCTTGGTGATCACCGGCCAGGCGTCTTCCCACAGGGCCAGGATGCGCGCCTGCGGGAAGTGGTAGCCGACCTTGTTGTACACCGCATCGAACTGGATATTGGCGGCCTTGTAGACGCGCGGACGGTCGGCGGTGAAGGTCGAGGCGCCGCGAAAACTCATGCCGGTGAGGCTTTCGCCGCTGGCGAATTCACCCACCCCGGAGGATTGGGTCAGGCGCTTGCCGCGATCATCCATGCAGGGTTCGTAGAATGGCGCGCCTGCGGTGGGCAAGGCGCCGTTGGTACGGAAGGCCTTGGCCACCGGTGCACTGCCGGGTATCAGGGCGAAGCTTGGGTGCTCGGCCTTGGCGTGGAACTGCATGGCGGCCTGTTCGACCTCGGTGCCCTCCTCGGGCAGGTAGATCGGCTTGGCCTTGTGCACCACCTTGGAGAAATCCAGTTTGGTGGTGGTGGTCACCGCCTCGCCGCCCGCCGATACGCCGTCCAGCGCATGGCGACCGAGGCCGCCGTCCCAGCCATCGACCTGGTTGGGGTCCAGGTTGGCCCACAGTGCCTTGCCGCTGTCCTTGAGCTGGCGAGCCAGGGCCGGGTCGAGCATGTCCAGCGGTGGGGTTGGCGGACGCTGACCGACACTGCTTTCCATGCCACCGACCCAGAACGGATAGCCGGGGTTCTTCAGCGTTCCGTCGGCATTGCGATTGGTTTCGCTGCGATCGACCAGGGCCAGCGACCCCACGGTCCGTGGCGCGCTGGCGCCCTGCCCATGGTCATCGCCACCCTCCTCTTGAGCTTCGTCGTCACCCTGTTCGGCGACGAGGGTCTCGGCCAGTTTCGGCACCACGGTCACCTTGCCCGGCATCGGCGCCATGGCCTTGCCTGGCAGCGGCACGACCGCCGGAATCGGCGTACCGGCGACGATCTCGCCGTCGGGCAGCGCCCGGGCGCCGCTGGCTGGCTTGCCATTGCGCAAGGCGAACGGCGTAGCGTGGAAGCCATTCTCGCTGTCACCGCTCACGGCCAGGCGCGTGCCGGGCTCGAACACATCGTGCACCCGCCACATGGCCCACATGCCCTGGGCAAAGTGCGGATAGAAGTGACAGTGATAGATCGCATCGCCCGCCACGCGGTTGCGGTTGCCCGAACCGCCATTGGCGATTTCATAGGTGTAGCCGACCCCCGGGCCGATGCCCTGGGCGTCGATATAGTCCGAATTGTCGTCGTTGGGGTTGAACAGCCACTGGTGGCCGTGCAGGTGGAAGATATGCTGCTCGTGGCCGTTGTGGGTGTTGCGGAACTTGGTGAAGTCACCGATATAGCTGTGGTGCACGTTGGACGGCTCGGCCGGGTACAGGGCCATGCTCGCCTTCACCCCTGTGGCGCTGGCCGGCGGCACTTCGCCAGGGCGGATGTGCTCGAGGCCGACGTTGGCCGGAACATCCACCAGGGTGCCGATATCGCCGACGGTATGGGCGCTGAGGAAGAACTCCTCATAGGCACACGACAGGCAGTCGTGCATCGGCCCGACGCCCAGACGGTTGGCCACCACCTCGGCGCCCATGCCGCCAGAGCCGTAGTTGATCATGAACGAGTCACGTGCCGGCTCCAGCACATGCCCCATCACCGGGTCCGCCCAGTAACCGGGGAAGGCCTGGGTGCCGGCCACCTCGTCGGCGAACTGCGAAGCGAAGTCACGGAAGGCTTCGAGGCGATTGGGCAATGCCGGGTTGCGCTTGCCGACGCTTTCCAGCGGGTAGGTCGCACGCGGGAAGCTGCCATCGGGGTTGGGGCCCATGACGATGGCATCGGTTTCGCTGCTGAGGATCTCGTTGCCATCGACCATGGCAATGATCGGTTTGCCGGCCTTGCCTTCGGCGATCCACGGTTGGACCTGCGGATAACGTGCCTCGTAGTCGATCACTGGCTGGCCGGTGGCGGTACGGCCTGAGGTGGCCAGGCGCATTTCCTCTTCGGTCAGGGTGTTGCGATAGGTCCGTCCGGCCTTGGGCACCACCACCACCTGGCCAAACAAGCCATTGGCGACATTCCCGGCATTGCCTTCACCGCCAAAGGGCGCGCCACGGCTTGAGGCGGCAAAGGCGCCCTCGCGCTCGGCGTAGAGCGTGTAGCTGCGGGTGCCGCCCGGGGCGATCAGGAAGTTGGCGTTGCGCCCGGTATTGGCGGCGATGTCGGCGATGCTGTTGACCGCCTGCATGCCATTGACCTGGAAGCCGACATGGCGATCGCTGACCTGTTCGTCGGCGACGAAGTGTTCGTCGCCCTCGACTTCAGGTAGCTCGACCTCCTCGCCCTCGGCTTCCTCGGGGTGAATGCCGTGCTTGTTGGGATTGGCCTGGTAAGCGAGCAAGTTGGTGAGGTTGACCGTCAGGCAGTCGCCTGCGGCAACCCGCAGCACGATCGGGCGCGGGCGTTTGTCCGGGCGCAGGGTGACCTTGCCCGGCACCGCAGCGCCGCCCTGGCTCAGCGGAACGTGATGCTCATCGACCACATCGTGGCGCAGGGCGAACATCATGCCATTGGCGTTCTGCGCGCCCAGGCGGTTGAACATCAACGGCTGGTCCAACGCCACCACATTGGCCACCAGGGTGCGCTGGCACTGCACGGCCGCTTCGCCAGTGGCCTGCCAGGCCAGCACGGCCAGGGCGAGTGACGTCAGGATGGAGCCTTTGGGCGGGGTCTTCATGCTGCACCTCCGGGGACACAGGGACTCTGCGAGGTGCCGGAGCAAGGGTCATGCCATGGGAAAAAATCTTGTGCTTTCAGTAGCTTGTATGTCCAAAGGGATCGCAGTGGGGGCGATTCCCCACTGCAATTCCCCTTTATCGGGGGTCATGTCCGCAACGAGAACTGGTTCACTGCCTTGGGCAGGCCAAGGTGCTCGCGCAGCGTGCTGCCCTGGTATTCGCGTCGAAACAATCCGCGCCGCTGCAGCAACGGCACCACTTCCTCGACGAACACCCGCGCGCCTGAAGGAAACATGTCGGGCATGATGTTGAAACCATCTCCCGCCCCGGCCAGGAACCACTCGGCCAGAGTGTCGGCGACCTGCTCAGGGGTGCCGACCGCCAGCCGATGGCCCACCAGGATGCGTCGTGACAACTGGCGGATGGTCAGGTTTTCGCGCCGGGCCAGGTTCAGCTGCGCCTCGAGAAAGCCATGGGAGCCCTGCTCGAACGCTGCCACCGGGCCGATCCTGGCCCAGGGCAAGGGTGCATCCGGGTCCAGCTCGCGGGCATCGATACCGATGCGTCCGGCCACTTGCTGCAACAGGCCATGCTCGCCATGCCAGGCGTTGAGCTCGTCGAAACGCGCATGGGCCTCGGCCTCGGTGCTGCCGATCACCGTCGACAGCCCCGGCATGATCTTCAGGTGCCTCGGGTCTCGCCCCCAGGCCTTGGCGCGGGCCTTCATCTCCCGGTAGAAGGCTTGCCCGTCAGGCAAGGTGGTCTGGGTGGTGAAGATTGCATCGGCATAGCGCGACCCCAGCGCCTTGCCGCCTTCGGAAGAACCCGCCTGGACCAGCACCGGACGCCCCTGGGGCGAGCGTGGCAGGTTCAGCGGACCTTTGACCTGAAAGTGCCGCCCCTTGAAATCGAGGGTGTGGATCTTGTCCGGATCGGCGAAACGCCCTCCCGCCCGGTCACCGATCACGGCATCTTCTTCCCAGCTGTCCCACAGCTTGAGCGTCACCTCGAGAAATTCCTCTGCGCGGCCATAGCGATCGACATGCAGCGGCGCACCCGACAGGCCGAAATTCTGCGCGGCCGCGTCGCCGGCGTTGGTGACCACGTTCCATGCGGCGCGCCCACCGCTGATGTGATCCAGCGAGGCGATGCGCCGGGCCAGGTTGAACGGTTCGTTGTAGGTACTCGAACAGGTGGCGATCACCCCGATGCGCTCGGTGGCGGCGGCCAAGGCGGTCAGCAGCAGGGTCGGTTCCAGCCGTCCACCCGGCTGGCTGGCGACATCGCCGGGCAACGCCGGGCCATCCGCGAGAAAGACCGCATCCAGACAACCCTTTTCCGAAATCCGGGCAATATCCCGGTAGTAGGCGACATCGACATAGGCGTCGATGGCCGCCTCGCCCTGGCGCCACGCTCCGGCGTGGGCGCCGAACCCCAGGATGTTCATGCCCAGGCTCATCTGCGCTACATCTGTGCTCATGAGGCTCTCCGTGCACTCAGAATCGGAAGGCAACGCCAGTGGTCACGTTGAACGCGTCCCCTGGGTAGAAATTCGCAGAATCGCGCCCGCCTGCGTCATAGGCCGTGTTGGTGGCACTGGCATAGCGCTGGTTGGTGAGGTTGCGCAGGTCGGCGAATACCTCCCACTTGCGGTTTGGCGCCTGGTAGCCGAACTTGGCGCCCCACAACAGGTACGACGGGGTCTGCCAGGTGTTGGCGTAGTCGATGTAGTAGCTCGACGCCGCACGCAGGTTGAGCGAGGCGTAGAAACCACTGGCCTGGCGATAGGCGAGCTCGGCCTGGTAGACCTGGCGCGGCAGGCCGGGCAGCTCGTTGTCGCCGAAACGTTCGTCGTGGCGATACTTGAAGTCGTTGAGGGTGTAGGCCTGGCGCAGGTCGAGCGTGTCGCCGTTGGCACCGGTCCACAGCAACGCATTGAGCCCCGCCTCGATGCCTTGATGCAGGGTCGGGCTGGCGTTGGAGGTGGCCGTGAGCTGGTCCTGGGTGGCGGTTGCCTGTTGCACGACCACGGTCAACAGCTCTTTCTGCACCCAGGAGCGATACAGGGTCAGGCTGCCATCGAAGATCCCGTGGTTGCCGCGCACCCCCACCTCGAAGGTGGTGGCCTTCTGCGGCCGGACATCGTAGAGGAAAGGATTGCTGGTGCTGCCCAGTTGCCAGGTCACCGGCGGGTCGATACTGCGGCTGACGTTGCTGAACAGCTGGAATTCGGGGTTGATCTGGTAGCGCAGGCCCAGGCGCGGCGCCAGGTCGTTCTCGACGTATTCGACGCTAGTGGGGAAGTTGCTGCGGTTGGCCGCGGTCAGGGTGCTCGCCTCGATCTCGCCCTTGCGGCGGATGTTGACGAACGAGAGCCCCGACGACAACCACAGGTCATCGGCCAGTTGCAGCTCGTTGGCCAGGGTCAGCACGGTATCGCGCGAACCGGTGTAGTTGGTTTCCTGGGTCTTGAGCCCGGTGGCGCGGCTGTGCGCCTTGACATCGGCCAGGTAGGCGCGGGTGTTGCTGAAGATCACGCTGCTGTCACTGGGCAGGCCGAGGAAGGTGTCGCCGGTACGCAGGTAGCGCAGGGTCAGGTTGATATCCTTCGAGCGCCAATCCTGCGGCGCCACGGCATAACGCCAGCCATTGAGCAGCGGGTAGTTGTTGTACGACGCGCCGACTTCGAGCCTGGCGCCATCGTCGAAGGTGTAGGTGGTCTTGTTGCCGATGAAGGTGGTGCCGTCCTTGCGCCGCCCGGTGGGCACCAGATTGCTGCGCGGATCATGCTTGAGCTGTGCGCGGGTCAGGGTGTTGCCGTTGATCAATTGCTCTTCGCGGTACTTGAAGAACACACGGGTCTGCAGCTTGGGGCTGAACACGTGGCCGAAGTTGGCGGCGATGCCACGGCCTTCGTTGCTGGCGTGGTCCTGGTAGCCGTCGCGCTCGTTGTGCAGCACGTTGATGTAGTAATCGCTGTCGCCCACCACTCCACCGGTGCTCAGCTGCTGCTTGCGGTAGCCATAGCTGCCGACTTCGAAGCGCGCGTAGTTGCCGGGGTCGGTGCGGCCGGTCTTGCTCACCATGTTGATCGCCCCGCCCAGCGCCAACGCGCCGTACTCGTAAGCGTTGGCGCCGTAGAGCACCTCGGTGTGATCCACCGCCTGCATGTCGAGAAAGTCTTCCTGGGTGCCGCCGGGGCCGGTGATCGGCAGACCGTCGAAGAGGAACTTGGTGCCCAGCACGTAGCCTTGGTAGAAGGTGTTGAGCCCCGAGCCGCGGATCGAGATCTTGTTCGCAGCAGTACCGCTGGTGCCCTGGGCGAACACACCGGGCTGCAGCGCCAGTACGTCCTCGGCGTTGGCCGCACGGCCCTGCTCGACTTTGCGGTTGTCGACCACCGCCGTGTTGCCAGCAACCTTCTGCAGGCGCTTCTGGTCCTGCTGGGCGCCGGTTGCCGCAGCGCCGGTGACCGTCACCGTGCCCAAGGTGGATTCCTCGGCGGCCAGCGTTGCCGGGCTGAAGGCGGCCAGTAACAACGGCAGGCTGGCGGCGGTCATCAGGCTGAAACGCGGCTGAGCGGAAAATCGGACTTTCGCACGCACTACTGATACTCCCCATTTATAGATAGGACCGTGTTTCGCTGTTGTTCACGAAGTACGGTCGGGTATTCAAATGGGGTTATTGCAGTTGTTGTGCCAAGGCACTGAATACAATATTTCAGCGATTCACGTGTTGGATGACGGGCTATTTGTACAACCCGCTGTTCAATAAACAACAGTTCAAGGCCACACCAGAAAATTCAGCTTTGATTCGGGCATTTCGATATAACGACCGCTGTTCGAAACTCAACAACCGGCCAACAGAAGTTCTCTGGTAACACACAACTTTCAATCCTTCGCGCGCTGTATCGGGCGTTCCGGCGCCTTCGCGGGCAGTCGAGGCGCCGAACCGCCGCGCCTGCAGCAGGTGGTAACCTGTCTGCAGGTGCGGATTCATCAATCAACGCTGCTCGAACACCGGATACGACGCCTGCTCGATCGCTGCCATGGCCTGCGCCTCGGTCATCACACCGGACTCGGCCAGGATCGCCAGCAGCGAGCGCCCTTCACGCACCGACTGACGCGCCAGTTTGCTGACCTGGGCATAACCCAGGCGCGGCACCAGGGCCGTCGCCACCGCCATCGAATCGGTCAAATGCGCCAGGTTGCGGGCTTGGTCAGCCTGGATGCCGGCCACGCACTTTTCACGAAAACGCTGGATGCCCTGAGTGAGCAAGGTGATGCTGTCGAACACTCGCGAGGCCACCACCGGCTCGAAATGGTTGATCTCGAGCTCGCCGTACTGCACTGCCTGAGCCACTGCCACATCGTTGCCGATGATCGCGAAGCTCAGCTGGATCATCGCCATCGGCAGCACCGGATTGACCTTGCCGGGCATGATCGAGGAGCCGGCCTGGGCTTCGGGCAGCTTGAGTTCGCCCATGCCGCCCACCGGCCCCGACGATAGCTTGGTCAGGTCGGCGGCGATTTTCGCCAGCGAGGTGGCGCAGGTACGCAGCTCACCAGATACGCGGCCGAACACATCCATGTTCTGCATCGCATCGAAGGGGTTGGCTGGCGCCTGGTAGGCGACACCGGTGATCTTCACCAGATGCCGGTAGACCGCCGCGCGGTAAGCCTTCGGCGCGCCGAAACCGGTGCCGATGGCGGTGCCGCCCAAAGGCAGTGTGTGCAGCTTTTCACGCACGGCAACCAGTTCGTCGGCCAGGCGGTGAGTCAGCGCGGCGTACCCCCCGAACAACTGCCCCAGACGCATGGGCTGGGCGTCCTGCAGGCAGGTGCGGCCCAAGTGCAGGATATCGGCGAACTGCAGCGCCTTGGCATCGAACACCTGGGCCAGCAGGCGCACCTGCTCGATCAGCCCGGCAAGCATGGCGTGGGTGGCGATCTTCAATGCCGCCGGGTACACGTCGTTGGTGGACTGGGAGATGTTGACGTGGTCGTTGGGGTGCACCACCTCATAGCTGCCCGGCGCATGGCCGAGGAACTGCTGGGCACGGTTGGCGATGACTTCGTTGAAGTTCATGTTGGTCGAGGTGCCGCCTGAGCCCTCCAGCAGATCGACGATCAGCGAGTCGTCGCATGCACCGGCCATCACCGCCTGGCAAGCTTGGGCAATGGCGTCGGCCTGGGCCTGGGCGATCACGCCGCATTCATGGTTGGCCAGCGCAGCGGCCCACTTGCACTGGGCAAAGGCATCACGAAAGGCCGGGTAATGGGCGATGCTCAGCGGCGACACGCTCAGGTTGTCGAAGCCGCGCAGCGAGTTCACGCCATAGAGTTTGTCGGCGCCAATTCGCACTTCGCCCACATAGTCCTGCTCGACGCGTGTATCGAGGCGATCAAAAGTACTCACGGGTATTTCCCTCTTCGAATTTGACTAATGCCTCGACGCCCTTGCCCAGCGCCGCAAGCCGCGGCAGGAAGGCATCGAGGATGACAGCACGCGCCGACTCGCAGGCATCTGCGAAGAAGGCGCCGTATTCGTTGCGCCGCGCCACCAGATAGAGCGAGCGCTCCAGGCTCAGCTCAGGCGTCAGGTGCGCGGTGACGTTGTCGACCCAGGGCATGGCCTGCAGAAAGCACATCGGGCTGGTCACCGCCCAGCCGATGCCTTCGGCGACCATTGCGGTCAGGGCGTCGGCGTTGTCCAGCTCCAGGCGGTTGGGCACCCGCACATTGAGGCCGCGCAGGTGCCGCTCGATCTGCAGGCCGACCTGCGACAGGCGATTGAAACGCACCACCGGCAACACATTGGCCAGCGCCCGCACATCGTCGAGGCTGTGCAGCTCTCGCCCCAGCGCCTTGGGCGTAATCACGAAATAGCGCTCGGTGAACAAGCGATAGCGGATCACGTCGTTGGCATCCATCAGCGGATCGCTGGTGACGATCAGGTCCAGGTCGCGGCGCAGCAACGACTCGCCCTGCTGCGGGCTGAGGCCGGTGCGCACCGACAACTGCGTGACCTGGCCAAGCATCTGGCGGGTGAACATCGAGCCACAGGTAGCGGCGAAGGAATCGACCAGGCCAATGCGCAGGTCGGGTTTGACCCCGCGCCCGGCATCGAGCACCTGCGCCTTGAGATTGGACAACTCCTCGCTGAGCAGCGCGCCGCGGTTACGCAGGGCCAGGCCGAACGTAGTCAGGGTCAGCGGCCGCGTGGTGCGGTCCACCAGCACCACGCCAAGATCGTCCTCCAGCTGGCGTACCAACTGCGACACCCCGGATTGGGAGATGCCCATGCGACTGGCCGCACCGGACATGCTGCCCTCCTCGGCCACAGCGATGAACACCTGGACCGCGTACATGTCGATGAGTCTGTTGCCAGGCATGCTCAAGCTCCCGTGTTGATGATCAATGGGCGTTCAACGGCCGTTCTTCCGGCTTGCCGGCACCATCGTCCGGCGTCACCGCTGCCAGGCGCTCCTGGCTGGTTTCCGGGGCGAACAGGTGGCAGAACACACCACCAAACAGCAGCACCCCGACGCACACGCCCAGCGCCGTGTGCACCCCCAGATGCTGCACGGCGATCGGCAACAGGAAGGTGGCGAACGCCGAGCCGAAGCGGCTGGCGGCCACGGCCAGGCCGATGCCCGAAGCACGCAGGTGGGTGGGGAACAGCTCCGGCGGGTAGACGAACTCCAGGTTGACCGCTGCCGCAAGCACGCAAGCAAAGAAGCCAAACGCGATGATGGTGCCCAGCGCCCCGAAGCTGGCCCAGGCCAGTACGGCCAGGCCCACGGCGCTCAGATAGAAGGTGCCGATCAGGAAGCTGCGGCGCGAAATGCGGTCGATGATCAGCAGGCCGAACAATGCGCCAAGCATCAACAGCACGTTGTAGACCAGGCCGCCGACGAACTTGTCCTGCACGTTCAGTGCTTCGAGCACACGCGGCGCGAAGGTGCCCAAGGCGAAGAACGGAATCACCTGGCAGGTGTAGAACACGCAGCCGACCAGGGTGTTCTTGCGCCAGCGGCGGCTGAACAGCTCGCTGAAGCTGCCGCGTTGCTGCGCCGCTGCCGGTGGTGCGGCAGGCAAGGTCACGTGCGCACCGAACTTGGCCTGGACGATGGTCAGCGCCTCGGCACTGCGACCGCGCGCCATCAGCCAGATCGGCGACTCCGGCACACCCAGGCGCAACGGCAGGATCAACAAGGCCGGCACGCCGCTCAAGGCCAGCATCAGGCGCCAAGCGTCCGGGCCGATATCACGAATGGCGAAGCCCACCAGGTATGCGGCGACATAACCTGCGGCCCAGGCGGCGGCCAGGACACTCAACAAACGCCCGCGATAACGGCGTGGGGCGAACTCGGTGACCAGCGACTTGCTCACCACATAGTCGAACCCCAGCACCAGTCCGAGCAGCAGGCGCAGTGCCAGAAGTTGCTCGGGGGAAGTAACGAAGAACTGCGAAGCTGAAATAACCGCGAACAGCAACATGTCCCAGGCAAAGATACGGCGCCTGCCGAACTTATCGGCCAAGGGCCCTGCAAACAAACTGCCGAGAAACAGACCGGCCAGTGACGCCGCGCCGAGCAAACCCATCCATAGCGCATTCAATTGCAACGGCCCCGCCGCCATGCTGACCGCGATGCCGATAATCCCTAGCACGAATCCGTCACTGAATTGACCGCCCGTACCACTGAACACCGTCTTGATATGAAAACGGCTGAGTGGGAGGTCTTCGAACGAAACTTGGCTACTCATTCGTGTCTCCACTTGCTTCTTGTAGTTGTGAGCCGGCTCGGGTGGCCGGTTACGAATGAGTCTACGGTCACAACTTCAGCAAAACAGCAGGTGCACTGACAGTATCAAGAATGCTGATAGTGTAAGCCGCAATTGTTGATGAAGCCGGGCAGCCGATATGCGGTCGCTCGTCTGGCAATTACTTGCAGGGGGAACTCTGGCCAATGGCCTCATCTCTTAATTGCATGCACGAGATCCCTTGGGCTGTAATGCTTCTGGAGGACTGATCATGCGTTATTCACTGCTTGTTCCGGCACTGCTGCTGTGCATCCCCGCAGGGTCCGCCCTGGCCCGCGTCGACGCGGGCGACGTGGCCACCTCGGCAGGTGTTTCTGCTTCGCTCTACTCCACATTCAAGGATGACAAACGGATCATCCCGGCACGCGACGAACTGTCTGCGTTCGTGGCCAGTGGCGGCGCGATTCGCGGAGCCTATGTGGAGTCGGCGCTGGAGCAGGTGCGCAAGAGCCATCCTGGGTTGCAGGTCAGTGATGAAGAGCTGGCCAAGGCGCTGCTGTCGCAGGATGAGGTTGTCGCGGACCATTGATGACGGTGGTGCTCTTTTCGCGGGCATTGGATTGCCTTTGCCGGAGCAACCTTGCCCGCGAAAAGAACAGCCGTGATCTCAACCTTATCCCCGCCACTGTGAAGGGCTCACCCCAGTCTTGCGCCTGAACACTCTGGCCAGCGCCGAAGGGCTCTGATACCCCACCTCATCCGCCACCAGAGCCAGCGGCCTGCCCTCGCGGATACGCTTCTGCGCAAGGCCGATACGCCAATCCGCCAGGTAGTCCCCCGGCGTGCTGCCCACCACCGTCCGAAAGTGCGCGGCAAAGCTCGCCCGCGACATCCCTGCCAAGGATGCCAGCGCCTCCACGCTCCAGCTGTGCGCAGGCGCGTCATGCATCGCCACCAGCGCCCGCGACAAGCGCTTGTCGGCCAGCCCCGCCAACATGCCCGAAGCCATCTGGCCCTCCCCGAGCAACTGTCGCAACAGCTGGATCACCATCAGCTCGAACAACCGGTTGAGCACCAGTTCGCGACCGCAATCGTCGCCGAAGGCTTCAGTGAACAGCCAGTCGCTGCTGGCCTGCAGCCCGGTCAGGGCGCTCAGCGGGCTTACCAGCGCGTCCGGCAGTGCACGGGTCAGCGGATTGTCCGGGCCGCCGGTGAAATCCAACGTGGCGCAGACCAGCTCGGCATTGTCCGCCTCGCTGGCCAGCAGTTGGTGGGACTGAGGGCGTACCAGCAAAATCAGGCTGGGCTCTTCCAGCACCTGCTCCTGGCCGGCCGGCTCCCTGAAACGCAAGCGACCTGCGCGCAGCAGATGCACATGACCACTGCGCTGCTCGCCTTCGAAGCGCGAGATGCCGCAGAAGCCGCCTTGGTGGAAGGTCGAGGCGTGGAAGTCGAAATGGTTGAGCAACGTGGCGAGGCGGTCCATGGCAGGTCCAGCTTTAGACGATCAGTCGCATAAGCTGGACGATCTGAACCCGAATAGCAATTCCTGCTGGGTAATCTGTACCCAAGCTTGAACAACAAGCTCCCCACTCAGACAGGAGATTCACCATGACTCGCATCGCCGCCCTGACCCTCGAACAAGCCCCTGAAGCCGCCCGCCCTGCCCTGCAAGGCGTGGAAAAAGGCCTGGGCTTCCTGCCCAACGCCTTCGCCACCATGGCCCACTCCCCAGCCGCACTCAACGGCTACATGGCCTTGGCCCAGGCCATGGGCAAGAACAGCTTGACCCCGGCGGAACGCGAGGTCGTGGCACTGGCTGCTTCCCAGGTCAATGGTTGTGAGTACTGCGTGGCCGCGCACAGCTTCTTCGGCGGCAAGTCCGGGCTGAGCGAGGCCGATATGCAGGCCGCACGCGCCGGCACCCTGAATCCGGTGGCCGTGCTTGCCCGCGCGGTAACGCTGAACCGCGGCCAGGTACCCGACGGTGTGCTGGCCGAAGTGCGCGCCGGTGGCCTGGACAATGCGCGGATCGTCGACGTGATCGCCCAGGTGACGCTGCTGACCCTGACCAACTATCTGAACAACGTGGCCCGGACCGAAGTGGACTTCCCACCACGCGGGGCCTGATCGGCCAGCAGAACAGCCCTCTCGCGGGACAGCCCGCGACAGGGCTCGCCCTGCCACAGCACACTTTCAAAAAAAACCTGAAAGTCTAACTTCCATAACGATGTTTTTCAGCCAAACCACGTTAGCTAAGGTATGCCCATCGCTCATCGATACCCAAGGAACCCCCATGAAAGCCATCGTCTTCACCGAACACGGTCTGCCCATCGACAGCGACCAGGCCCTGTTCGACAGCGAACTGCCCCGCCCCACCCCAGGCCCACGCGACCTGCTGGTGGAGGTCCAGGCCATTTCAGTCAACCCGGTCGACACCAAGATCCGCGCCGGCGCCGGCAAGACGGCCCCGCGGGTACTGGGTTGGGATGCGGTCGGCACCGTCCGTGAAATCGGCACCGAAGTCACCCTGTTCCAGCCCGGTGACCAGGTCTATTACGCCGGTGCCATCGATCGTCCCGGCAGCAACAGCCAATTGCACCTGGTCGACGAACGCATCGTCGGCCACAAGCCCCGTAGCCTGGACAACGCCAGCGCCGCAGCATTGCCGCTGACGTCGATCACCGCCTGGGAATTGCTGTTCGACCGACTGGGCGTCCCTGAAAACGGTGGTCACGGCCAGAGCCTGCTGATCATCGGGGCGGCCGGTGGCGTGGGTTCGATCCTGCTTCAACTGGCACGCCAACTCACCGGCCTGACCGTGATCGGCACCGCCTCGCGCCCCGAAACCCGTCAGTGGGTGAGCGAGCTGGGCGCGCACCATGTGATCGACCACAGCCAGCCGCTGGTCGAGCAACTGAACGCCATTGGCTACCCCGAGGTCGACCTGGTGATCAGCCTGACCCACACCGATAGTCACTTTGCGCAACTGATCGCGGCGCTGCGCCCGCAGGGCAAGCTGGCGCTGATCGACGATCCGGCCAGCCTCGACGTGGTGCCGCTCAAGCGCAAATCGCTGTCGCTGCACTGGGAGCTGATGTTCACCCGTTCGCTCTATCAGACCAGCGACATGATCAAGCAGCACGAGTTGCTGGAGCGGGTGGCGAAACTGATCGACGATGGTGTGCTCAAGACCACGCTGGGTGAGCATTTCGGCACCATCAATGCCGCCAACCTTCGTCGCGCCCATGCGCTGATCGAAAGTGGACGGGCCAAGGGCAAGATCGTGCTGGAAGGGTTCGAGGACTGACTTCGCCATGTGGTGAGGGGGTACGCGGGCACGTCGAAACACTGCGCCCCTCACTGCCACATGTGTCGCCATCGATAAACAGGCTCGACATATCATTCCGCGTGATAATGACCTTCGCGCCATTCGATTCGTTCCTGTAACGCAACACACTCATGATCCGCCCACTATCAATACAGTGGCGGAGTTCTCCATGGAATATTCATTCAAGGCCCTGCGCTATCCCCTCGCTGCCCTGGCAGTGGCGGTGATCAGCGCTTGCGGTAAAACCCCCGACGCCATGCAGGCTCCCGCCGCCCCCAAGGTGAGCGTAGCCAAGGTGATCGAGCAGCCGATCAACGAATGGGATGAGTTCACCGGACGCCTGGAAGCCCCGGAAACCGTGGAAGTCCGCCCGCGCGTCTCCGGCCAGATCGACTTGGTGGCCTTCACCGAAGGCGCCCAGGTCAAGAAAGGCGACCTGCTGT
Organism: Pseudomonas sp. RW10S2; assembly: GCF_014268985.1. Lineage (NCBI taxonomy): Bacteria > Pseudomonadati > Pseudomonadota > Gammaproteobacteria > Pseudomonadales > Pseudomonadaceae > Pseudomonas > Pseudomonas sp. RW10S2. The sequence goes on from NZ_JABWRO010000007.1 coordinate 26,542, forward strand.
TCCAGATCGACCCACGCCCGTTCCAGGCTGAAGTCCGTCGTCTCGAAGCCCAATTGCAACAGGCCAAGGCCACCGCCATCCGCAGCGCCAACGAAGCCCGCCGTGGCGAGCGCCTGCGCGACAGCAACGCCATCTCCGCCGAGCTTGCCGAATCGCGCAGCAGCGCCGCCGCCGAAGCCCGCGCCGGGGTGGATGCGATCCAGGCCCAGCTCGACCTGGCCCGTCTGAACCTGAGCTTCACCCGGGTCACCTCGCCGATCAGTGGCCGCGTCAGCCGTGCCGACTTCACCGCTGGCAACATCGTCACCGCCGACGTCACCCCGCTGACCAGCGTGGTCTCCACCGACAAGGTCTACGCCTACTTCGACGCCGACGAGCGCGTTTACCTCAAGTACACCCAGCTTGCCCGCCAGGGCCAGCGCGGCCAGGCCACCCCGGTGTACCTGGGCCTGACCAACGAGACCGGCAACCCGCACCTGGGCCAGATGAACTTCGTCGACAACCAGGTCAACCCGCGCACCGGCACCATCCGTGGTCGCGCCGTGTTCGACAACAGCGACGGCCAGTTCACCCCGGGCCTCTACGCCCGCCTGAAGCTGGTCGGCAGCGCCAAGTACGACGCCGTGCTGATCAATGACGAAGCGGTCGGCACCGACCTTGGCAAGAAGTTCGTGCTGGTCATGGACAAGGACAACAAGGCCGCCTACCGCGCGGTGGAACTGGGTCCGAAGCTCGAAGGCCTGCGTATCGTGCGCAGCGGCCTGAGCAAGGACGACCGCATCGTGGTCAAGGGCCTGCAGCGTGTGCGCCCAGGCTCGCCGGTCACCCCGGAGGAAACCCCGATGGCCAGTGAAGAAACCCTCGCCACCCTCGCCCGTCAGCGCCAGGCGCTGGAAGCCAGCAATCCGGCACCGGCGGTGGCAGGTTCGAACGTGAAAGTCGCCAGTGCCCAGGCACCGCGCGGTTAAGGGACAACATCGATGAACTTCTCGAAATTCTTCATCACCCGCCCGATCTTCGCCGCCGTGCTGTCGCTCGTGTTGCTGATCGCCGGTGGCATCTCGCTGTTCCAGTTGCCGATCAGCGAATACCCGGAAGTAGTGCCACCGACCGTGGTCGTGCGCGCCAACTTCCCAGGCGCCAACCCCAAGGTGATCGGCGAAACCGTCGCCGCACCGCTTGAACAAGCCATTACCGGTGTCGAGAACATGCTGTACATGTCCTCGCAGTCCACCGCCGATGGCAAGCTGACCCTGACCATCACCTTCGCCCTGGGCACCGACCTGGACAACGCGCAGGTGCAGGTACAGAACCGCGTGACCCGGACGCAGCCCAAGCTGCCCGAGGAAGTGACGCGCATCGGTATTACCGTCGACAAGGCATCGCCCGACCTGACCATGGTCGTGCACCTGACCTCGCCGGACCAGCGCTACGACATGCTCTACCTGTCCAACTACGCCATCCTCAACATCAAGGATGAGCTGGCGCGCCTGGGCGGTGTCGGTGACGTGCAGCTGTTCGGCATGGGCGACTACTCCCTGCGTGTATGGCTGGACCCGAACAAGACCGCCTCGCGCAACCTGACGGCCAGTGACGTGGTCGCGGCGATCCGCGAACAGAACCGCCAGGTCGCCGCCGGCCAATTGGGCGCTCCGCCCGCCCCCGGCTCGACCAGCTTCCAGTTGTCGATCAACACCCAGGGCCGTCTGGTCAGCGAGGAAGAGTTCGAGAACATCATCATCCGCGCCGGTGCCGATGGCGAAATCACGCGCCTGAAAGACATCGCCCGGGTCGAACTGGGCTCCAGCCAGTACGCCCTGCGCTCGCTGCTGAACAACCAGCCGGCGGTGGCGATCCCGATCTTCCAGCGCCCAGGCTCCAACGCCATCGAGATCTCCGACGAAGTGCGGGCGAAGATGGCCGAGCTGAAGAAAGACTTCCCGGAAGGGATGGACTACAGCATCGTCTATGACCCGACCGTGTTCGTGCGCGGCTCGATCGAAGCGGTGGTGCACACCCTGTTCGAAGCCCTGGTGCTGGTCGTGCTGGTGGTGATCCTGTTCCTGCAGACCTGGCGCGCCTCGATCATCCCGCTGATGGCCGTACCGGTCTCGCTGATCGGCACCTTCGCGGTGATGCACCTGTTCGGCTTCTCGCTCAACGCGCTGTCGCTGTTCGGGCTGGTACTGGCGATCGGTATCGTGGTGGACGATGCCATCGTCGTGGTGGAGAACGTCGAGCGCAACATCGGCCTGGGCCTGCAGCCGATGGAGGCCACGCAAAAAGCCATGAGCGAGGTGACCGGCCCGATCATCGCCACCGCCTTGGTACTGTGCGCGGTGTTCGTACCGGCGGCGTTCATTTCCGGCCTTACCGGACAGTTCTACAAGCAGTTCGCCCTGACCATCGCCATCTCGACCGTGATCTCGGCGTTCAACTCGCTGACCCTGTCGCCGGCCCTGGCTGCGGTACTGCTCAAGGACCACCATGCGCCCAAGGACCGCTTCTCGCGGTTCCTGGAAAAACTGCTGGGTAGCTGGCTGTTCAAGCCGTTCAACCGCTTCTTCGACCGTGCCAGCCACAGCTACGTCGGCGGCGTGCGCCGGGTCATCCGCTCCAGCGGCATCGCCCTGTTCGTCTACGCCGGCCTGATGGGCCTGACCTACCTGGGCTTCTCGTCCACACCGACCGGCTTCGTTCCGGCGCAGGACAAGCAGTACCTGGTGGCCTTCGCCCAGTTACCTGACGCCGCCAGCCTCGACCGCACGGAGGCAGTGATCAAGCGCATGAGCGAAATCGCCCTCAAGCAACCGGGCGTTGCCGACTCGGTGGCCTTCCCGGGCCTGTCGATCAACGGCTTCACCAACAGCCCCAACAGCGGCATCGTGTTCACCCCGCTCAAGCCGTTCGACGAGCGCAAGGACCCGAGCCAGTCGGCACAGGCCATCGCGGCAGCGCTGAACGCGCAGTTCGCCGATATCCAGGACGCCTACATCGCGATCTTCCCGCCGCCACCGGTACAGGGGCTGGGCACCATCGGCGGTTTCCGCCTGCAGATCGAGGACCGCGGCAACCTGGGCTACGAGGCGCTGTACAAGGAAACCCAGAACGTCATCGCCAAGAGCCGCAGCGTGCCTGAGCTCGCCGGTTTGTTCACCAGCTACCAGGTCAACGTGCCGCAGGTCGATGCTGCCATCGACCGGGAAAAGGCCAAGACCCATGGCGTGGCGATCACCGATATCTTCGACACCCTGCAGGTCTACCTGGGCTCGCTGTACACCAACGACTTCAACCGCTTTGGCCGGACCTACCAGGTCAACGTCCAGGCTGAACAGCAGTTCCGTCTCGACGCCGAGCAGATTGGCCAGTTGAAGGTGCGCAACAACCTGGGCGAGATGATCCCGCTGGCGACCTTCCTCAAGGTCAGCGACACCTCCGGTCCCGACCGCGTGATGCACTACAACGGCTTCATCACTGCCGAAATCAACGGTGCCGCTGCCCCAGGCTACAGCTCTGGCCAGGCCGAGGCGGCGATCGAGAAGCTGCTCAAGGAAGAGCTGCCCAACGGCATGACCTACGAGTGGACCGACCTGACCTATCAGCAGATCCTCTCGGGCAACACCGCGCTGTTCGTGTTCCCGCTCTGCGTACTGCTGGCCTTCCTGGTGCTGGCTGCCCAGTACGAAAGCTGGAGTCTGCCACTGGCGGTGATCCTGATCGTACCGATGACCCTGCTGTCGGCCATCACCGGCGTGATCATCTCCGGGGGTGACAACAACATCTTCACCCAGATCGGCCTGATCGTACTGGTGGGCCTGGCGTGCAAGAACGCGATCCTCATCGTCGAGTTCGCCAAGGACAAGCAGGCCGAGGGCCTGGATCCACTGGCCGCCGTGCTGGAAGCCTGCCGCCTGCGTCTGCGTCCGATCCTGATGACCTCGATCGCCTTCATCATGGGTGTGGTGCCGCTGGTGTTCTCCTCCGGTGCCGGTGCCGAGATGCGTCATGCCATGGGCGTGGCGGTGTTCTCGGGGATGATCGGGGTGACCGTGTTCGGCCTGTTCCTGACGCCGGTGTTCTTCAACCTGATCCGCCGTCACGTCGAACGTCGCCAGGCCCGCAAGGCCGAGCGTGTGCAAGCGCTGGAGAATCATGCATGAACCTGCTCAAACCCCTGACTCCTAGCCTTCTGGCGCTGGCCCTGGCGGCCTGCGCGGTGGGCCCGGACTACAAGACCCCAGATACCCAGCCTGCGCGTTTCGATACTGAAACACCGGCCAAGGCCCTGGACCGCAGCCGCTTCGAAAGCAGCTGGTGGAAGCAGTTCGACGACCCGACCCTGAACCAGCTGGTGCAGGCATCGCTGCAGGGCAACCGTGACCTGCGCGTGGCCTTCGCCCGCCTCAAGGCCGCACGCTCGATCCGCGAGGACGTCTCCAACGACGACCTGCCGGTGGTCACCAGCCGCGCCAGCAGCGACATCGGCAAGGGCCAGATACCAGGCCAGACCGAGCGCCGCGTCAACAGCGAGCGCTACGACCTGGGCCTGGACATGGCCTGGGAGGTCGACCTGTTCGGCCGTATCCAGCGTCAGATCGAGGCCAGCAAGGCTCAGGAAGACGCCGCCGAAGCCGACCTGCAACAGTTGCAGGTCAGCCTGATCGCCGAGCTGGTGGACGCCTACGGCCAGCTGCGTGGCGCCCAGTTGCGCGAAAAGATCGCCCTGGCCAACCTCAAGACCCAGGAAGACTCGCGCAGCATCACCGTGACCCTGCGCGACACCGGGGTCGGCAACGAGCTGGATGTGGTGCGTGCCGATGCCCGCCTGGCGGCGGTCGAGGCCACCGTGCCGCAACTGCAGGCCGAACAGGTGCGGGCGCGCAACCGTATCGCCACCCTGCTGGGTGAGCGCCCGGACGCGCTGAGCGTGGACCTGTCGCCCAAGCAACTGCCGGCCATCGCCAAGGCCCTGCCCGTCGGCGATCCAGGCGAGCTGCTGCGCCGCCGCCCGGACATCCGCAGCGCCGAGCGCCAGCTCGCCGCCGCGACCGCCAATGTGGGCGTGGCCACGGCCGACCTGTTCCCACGGGTCAGCCTGAGCGGCTTCCTTGGCTTTACCGCCGGACGCGGCTCGCAGATCGGTTCCTCCGCGGCCAATGCCTGGGCACTGGGCCCGAGCATCAGCTGGGCAGCCTTCGACCTGGGCAGCGTGCGTGCCCGTCTGCGCGGCGCCAAGGCCGACGCCGAAGGCGCGCTGGCAACCTACGAGCAACAGGTATTACTGGCACTGGAAGAATCGTCCAACGCCTTCAGCGACTACGGCAAGCGCCAGCAACGGCTGCTGTCGCTGATCCGCCAGAGCGATGCCAGCCGCAAGGCCGCTGACCTCGCGTCGGTGCGCTACCGCGAAGGCACGGTGGATTATCTGGTGTTGCTCGATGCCGAGCGTGAAAAGCTTGCGGCCGAGGATGCCCAGGCCCAGGGCGAAGTCGAGCTGTATCGCGGCATCGTCTCGATCTACAAAGCGTTGGGCGGTGGCTGGCAGCCTGAGACCGTGGCCAGCGTGAAGTAAACCCGCCCGACCTGTTTCAACCTCTCCTTTGGTTGGTCCTCCCCCAACCCTTTGCCCCGCCGACCTTGGTCCGCGGGGCTTTTTTTGCAGCCTTGGCCGCGCGCACCCGTGTCAGGCTCATGACAAGGCGCGGATCAACGCCAGGATGTCGTCCCGGCTCACCACGGTGCGGCTCAGCGCATTGTGAATGGTGAAGCCTTCGATCAGCGCATCCAGTGCCCGCGCGGTCTTCTCGTCGAAATGCGCCTGCAACGCCGCCCGCGAGCGAGCCAACCAGTCATCCATGATGTAGGTGTAGTCGGGGTGGCGCGAGACGAAGGCATAGAGTTCGAAGATCAGCAGCATCTGCCCGGAAGCTTTCCACAGCTCGCCACAGATCAGGTCGGCCAGCAGTTCGCGGGCATGCTCGGCATCACGCGCGTCGCCCAGGCGAGTGAAGTACTGATCGGCGATGCGGTTGGTCATCTTGACGAAGGCCGCCGCGACGATCTCCTGAATCGTGCTGAAGTGGTAGGTCATGGTCCCTGGCGAAACCCCGGCCTCGCTGGCGATGCGCCGGTAGGTGGCGCACACCGAACCGTCGCGCTGGATCACTCGCAATGCGGCGTCGATGATCTGTGCCTTGACGTCGCTGTCGCTGCTGTCCTGTTTTCGCGGCCTTGCCATGGTGGTCTCTTGAGGTGGATTCGCTGCAGAGCATACCAGCCAGGACGCTCGCCCGACATGCCGCACGATTCGTGCATCACAGCATTACGATGACCACGTTGTTCCACGATCTGAACGGAATAAGCTGGACCCGGGCGCTTACCGTGACGCCTACGCCTATGACCATTCGATCGCGAGTGACAGCCATGCATCGCCCCAGAACCCTCTACGACAAGCACCTCGATGCCCACACCGTCTGCACCCTGGACGACCAGGGCCATGTGCTGCTGTACATCGACCGCCAGGTCGCCAACGAATACACCAGCCCCCAGGCATTCAGCGGCCTGCGCGAAGCCGGGCGGCAAGTCTGGCGCCCGGCCTGTACGCTGGCTGTGGTCGACCACGTCAACCCCACCGCCCCTGTGCGCATCGCGACCATGCCTGACGCCGGTGGCGCACTGCAGGTTTCCTACTTCGAGCAGAACTGCCGCGACTTCGGCATCGAACTGTTCGATGTGCTGGACAAGCGCCAAGGGATCGAGCACGTGGTAGCGCCCGAGCAAGGTTTCATCCTGCCCGGCATGGTGGTCGCCGCTGGCGACAGCCACACCACCACCTACGGCGCGCTGGGCGCCTTGGGTTTCGGCATCGGCACCTCGGAGATCGAGCACCTGCTGGCCACCCAGACCCTGGTCTACAAACGCCTGAAGACCCTGCGTGTCACGGTGACCGGCGAGCTGGGCGCAGGCCTGGTCTCCAAAGACATCATCATGCAACTGATCCGCCGCATCGGTGCCTCCGGTGCCACCGGCTATGCCATCGAGTTCACCGGCCCGACCATCAGTGCCCTGAGCGTCGAGGCGCGCATGACCATCTGCAACATGGCCGTGGAAGCCGGTGCCCGGGGTGCCTTCATGGCGCCTGACCAGAAAGTCTACGACTACCTTGCCGACAAGCCCCGCGCGCCCAAGGGCGAGCTTTGGGAGCAGGCGGTGCAGACCTGGCGCGACACACTGTTCAGCGACCCGGGCGCGCAGTTCGATCTGGAAGTTGCCCTTGATGTCGGCGAGCTGGCGCCGATGGTCACCTGGGGCACCAGCCCCGACCAGGCCGCCCCGATCGACCAGCAGATACCCGACCCGCTGCAAGAACCCGACCTGATCCGCCGCCAGGACCTGCAACGCGCCTTGCGCTACATGGACCTGACACCCGGCATGCAGCTCGACCAGATCCCCATCAGCCATGCCTTCATCGGTTCGTGCACCAACGCCCGCATCGAAGACCTGCGCGATGCCGCCCGTGTGGTGCGCGGACGCCAGGTGGCGGCAGGCGTACGCGCAATGATCGTGCCCGGCTCCACCCAGGTGCGCGAACAGGCCGAACGTGAAGGCCTGGCGCAGTTGTTTCTCGATGCCGGTTTCGAATGGCGCCAGTCGGGCTGCTCCATGTGCCTGGCGATGAATGACGACGTGCTCAGCCCCGGCGACCGCTGCGCCTCGAGCACCAACCGCAACTTCGAGGGCCGCCAGGGCGCCGGCGCACGCACGCACCTGATGAGCCCCGCGATGGTCGCCGCCGCAGCCGTCAGCGGCCACCTGGTCGATGTCCGCACTTTCTCCCTGGAGGCCTGAGCCATGCAACCCTTCCTCACCGAGACCGGCATCGCCGCCCCGTTCCTGGCCGCCAACGTCGACACCGACGTGATCATGCCCAAGCAGTTTCTCAAGGGCATCGATCGCAATGGCCTGGACCGCGGGGTGTTCTTCGACCTGCGTTTTGCCGCAAGCGGCGCGCCGACCCCGGAGTTCGTGCTCAACCAGGCACCGTGGCAGCAGGCGCGCTTTCTGGTGGTCGGCCCCAACTTCGGCTGCGGCTCGAGCCGCGAACATGCGGTATGGGGCCTCAAGCAACTGGGCATCCGCGCACTGATCGGCAGCAGCTTTGCCGGGATCTTCTTCGACAACTGCCAGCGCAACGGCGTGCTGCTGATCCAGCTCGCCGAAGCTGAAGTCAAGGATATTGGCCAGTGGGTCAGCACACCCGACAGCGCCGAACTGAGCATCGATCTGGAGCAGCAGCAGATTGTGCTGCACGACGGTCGCTGCATTGCCTTCGAGATCGACCAATTGCGCAAGCAGGCGCTGCTGCTGGGGCTCGATGCCATTGGCAGCACGCTGCAGCGCACCGAGCAGATCCGCGCCTTCGAAGCACGGTATCTGCAGGCCCATCCGTGGGTGGCTTGAACTTTCATGAACGGCCTTGTATCGCGATCACGCGCGCCGCAGCGGTATTCAGGCAAGCGGGCGACGCATGAGATACCTGATATTTTTGTCAGGTTCGCAATGAAATCCGATGGGTTATGTTTCGAGTGTGCCAACGCCAAAAACTTTCGGTTGCTGGAACCGCTCAATTAACCCCTGGGAGTCAACTTCATGAAAACGACATCGAACGCCGCGCTGCCCATCGAACTCCAGCCGCCTACCTTCGAGCCTTTATACAATGGAATTGTCACCTGTGAATCAGCCAGGATCGGCGTGAGGTTGATCAGGCCTGTCGTCGCTGGGATGCGAGCAGGTGCTGTAGTGCACGTGTCGATCATCGGAAAGGATGAGCAAGGAGTGGAAGTAGGGTCGTACGAGTTTTCGGTGTTGGTCACCAACCCAACACAATCAGACATCATTTTTGTTCCGTTGAACCTGCTAAGCGAAATCTTCGTTGGTGAGATGATCGCCACGTATTCAGTATTTCAAGATGGCACTGCAACCCTTTCCCCCTCACAGAAAGTGCAGGTGTACCTGAGACTCGCCGGCGGACCCAGTTGCCTTGTACATGAAGGGGTGAAGAACACGTTCAAGGTGTAAGCAAATGCGCGTGCGAGCCGAGCCGACTCTTCGGCAATGCTCGCCGCTCTCTTAATCATCAGCGACCTATGCACGGAACGTTGCCAGGCTGATAAGAACCTTTTCTCAGCCCATCAACACCCTGAAGTGCCGCTCGAGAAACTCCACGCACACGCGCAGTTTCGCCGAATCCGCCAAGCGCGTCGGGTACACTGCCCAGACGTTGGCGCTCTGGGTGTAGTCGTGCAGCACCTGCACCAGCCGACCGCTCTCCAGCAACGGCCGCACGTCCCAGTACGAACGCAGCAGGATGCCCCGCCCGCCCAGGGCCCACTGCAGCACGATCTCGCCATTGTTCGACGACAGCGGCCCGCTGACCCGCACCCTCTCTTCACGCCCTGCATGCTGCAACTGCCACACACCGAACGGATTGTTGCGTTCCTTGAGCACCAGGCAGTCGTGATTGTCGAGATCCTTGAGGGTCAGCGGCGTACCCCGCTGGGCAAGGTATTCGGGGGTGGCGCACAGCACCCGCTGGTTACTCGCCAGCTTGCGCCCGATGTGCTGCGCCGGCAGGTCGTCGCCGATACGGATTTCAAGGTCGAAGCCTTCGGCGACGATATCCACCACCCGGTCGAACACATCCAGGCGAATCTCCAGGGCCGGATACGCCGCCGACAACTGCGCCACGGCAGGTGCGACATGGTTGCGGCCGAAGCCGAAGCTGCTGCACAGGTGCAGCACGCCGCGTGGTTCCTGGCGCACCTGCTTCATTTCGCCAACGAAGTCGTCCATGTCACCGAGAATGCGGATGGCCCAGCGCTGGGCACGCTCCCCGGCGTCGGTGAGGGCAATGCTGCGGGCGTTGCGGTGCAGCAGGCGCGTGCCCAGTGCGGACTCCAGCAAGCGGATGCGCTTGCTGACATAGGCTGGCGACAAGCCCAGCTCGTCCGCGGCCGCTGCGAAGCCTGACTTGCGGATCACGGTAAGGAACACCCGCAGGTCTTCGGGCAGCGGCGACTCGGCACGAGGTGTGTTCATTGCAGGGATTCTCGGGGCATTGAATTCACGCTTTGAGCATGATGCCACCGCACCCGACCCGCCACAATCGAGCTGCTATCGCCTACAGCACCATCGCCGCCACCCAACCGAACGCCAGCAGCGGCAGGTTGTAGTGGATGAAGGTCGGCACCACCGTGTCCCAGATATGGTGATGCTGACCATCGACGTTCAGGCCCGAGGTCGGCCCCAGGGTCGAGTCCGAGGCAGGCGAGCCAGCGTCGCCCAACGCACCGGCTGTGCCGACGATGCACACCGTGGCCAGCGGGTCGAAGCCCAACTGCACACACAGCGGCACGAAGATCGCGGCAAGAATCGGCACGGTTGAGAAGGAAGAGCCGATGCCCATGGTCACCAGCAGCCCCACCAGCAGCATCAGCAAGGCACCGATACCCTTGCTGTGGTCGATCCACTGCGCCGAGGTCTCGACCAGGCTCTTCACCTCGCCGGTGGCCTTCATCACTTCGGCAAAGCCCGAGGCCGCGATCATGATGAAGCCGATCATGGCCATCATCTTCATGCCCTCGGTGAACAGATCGTCGGTCTCGCGCCAGCGCACGATGCCCGACAGCGAGAAGATCAGGAAACCGACCATCGCACCGATGATCATTGAATCCAGCCACAACTGGATGATGAATGCCGCAGCGATGGCTGCACCGGCCACCAGCAAAGTCAGCGGGTTGTACTGCACGCTGACCTGCTCGACCTCTTCGATGCGAGCCAGGTCATAGTCACGCTTGCGCCGATAGCTGATGAACACCGCCACCAGCAGGCCAACGAGCATGCCCGCCGCTGGGATGGCCATGGCGTGGGTGACGTTGACGCCGCTGATGTCCACGCCCGCACGGCTGACGTTGGCCAGAAGGATCTGGTTGAGGAAGATATTGCCAAAACCCACGGGCAGGAAGATGTACGGGGTGATCAGGCCGAAGGTGATCACGCAGGCGATCAGGCGCCGGTCGATGCGCAGGCGCGTCAGCACGTACAAGAGTGGTGGCACCAACAGCGGGATGAAGGCGATGTGAATCGGCAGAACGTTCTGCGACGACACCGCAACCACCAGCATCAGGCCAATCAACAACCACTTGAGCGTGCCGCTCTGTACCTGCCCCTGGCGGTCGATCATCGCCAGCGCGCGGTCAGCCAGGGCGTGGGCCAGGCCGGACTTGGCGATGGCCACGGCGAAGGCACCGAGCAACGCGTACGACAACGCCACCGTCGCGCCGCCGCCCAGGCCGCCATTGAAGGCTGCGAGCGTACCTTCGATCCCCAGACCACCGACCAGGCCACCGGTCACGGCGCCAACGATCAGGGCGATGACCACATGCACGCGGGACAGGCTCAGTACCAGCATGATACCGACCGCGGCGATCACTGCATTCATGGTGTGCAATACCTCATTACGACAGACAAAAAGCGGGCGCTCCGGCGACAAGCTGCGCTGGGCAGCGGCCGGACCAGGGGTGTTGTTATGGAGGGCGCACACTCTGAAGCACTGGGGGGAGGATGTCAAAACTGCCGAGGAATGGCGGTTGTGAAAGCGCTTTTATCTTTATTGAACGTTCATATAAAGAAAAGCCATGCGCCGCCGAAACAGTCGTCAGCCCCAGCTCTACTATTACAAGGGATGTACACCATGCCGTTGCGTCAACTTTCCATCCAATGGAAGATCACCCTGCTCGCCGGATTGTGCCTGGCCAGCATCGTCACATTGCTCGTCGGCCTTTCGTTGTATCGCATGGACCACAGCTCGGACCTGGTCAAGGCCAGCAGCTCGCAGATGCTCACCGAATCCGCCCAGGCCCGCATCGAATCTCAAGGCGAGGTCCAGGCGCTGAGCATTCGTCGTCGGTTCATGGACGCCTACCAGTACGGTGCCGGCTTCGCCCGTCAGGTCCTGTTCCTGCGCGAACAGGCCGAAAAGCGCTTCATCGACGCCCACGACCTGCGCCAGGACATGACCGCCCAGGTGCACGCCGCACTGCAGGCCAACCCCGACCTGCTCGGCCTTTCGCTGGTGTTCGAAGCCAACGCCCTGGATGGCAAGGACAAGCTGTTCAGCGACCTCGCCGAGCTTGGCAGCAACGAAACCGGGCGCTTCGCCCTGTACTGGTCGCAGCCGCGCGCAGGCCAGTTGACCGCCATGGCGTTGCCCGAGCGTGACATGGCCAACACCCAGATCGGCCCCAGCGGCGAGGCGGCCAATACCTGGTGGGCCTGCCCGCGCAGCACCGCCAAAGTCTGCGTGATCGAGCCCTACTTCTATGAAATCGCTGGCCAGCAAGTGCTGATGACCAGCATCGTCTTCCCGCTGATGGTAGATGGCAAGGTTATCGGCACCCTGTCCATCGACACCAACCTGAACAGCTTGCAGGCCCTGAGCGAAGACGCCAGCCGCAGCCTGTACGAAGGTCGCACCAAGGTCGGCATCCTCAGCCCCGCGGGCCTGCTGGCCGGCTACAGCCCGGACGCCGGCAAGCTGGCCGAGCGCTTCGACCAGGTCGATACCCGCCAGGGCGCCGAGCTGGTGCGCAAGCTGACCGCTGGCAAGCTGCAGGTGCTTCACGACCAGCAACGCCTGAAGGTACTGGCCGCGTTCGCACCGATTCCCGGCGGCAAGCCCTGGGGCGTACTGCTCGACGTACCGGAAAGCGCCCTGACCGGCCCTGCCGACGCGCTCAAGCGCGAACTCGACGTGCTCAACACCAGCGGCACCCTGCTCGAGCTGGGCCTGGGCCTGGCTGCGGCGATCGCCGGCCTGCTGGCGGTGTGGCTGATGGCGCGCGGGGTAACCCGGCCGATCCTCGGTGTGGCCGCGATGCTCAAGGATATCGCCAGCGGCGAAGGTGACCTGACCCGTCGCCTGAACTACGACAAGCGCGACGAACTGGGTGAGCTGGCCGGCTGGTTCAACCGCTTCCTCGACAAACTGCAACCCACCATCGCCGAGGTGAAACGCTCGGTGCAGGCAGCACGCGGCACGGCCGACCAGTCTGCTGCCATCGCCAGCGAAACCAGTGCGGGCATGGAGCAGCAGTACCGCCAGGTCGACCAGGTCGCGACCGCCTCCCACGAAATGAGCGCCACCGCCCAGGACGTCGCCCGCAGTGCGGCCCAGGCAGCGCAAGCCGCGCGCGATGCCGACCAGGCCACCCGCGAAGGCCTGGCCGTGATCGATCGGACCACTGATAGCATCGATGCGCTGGCCGCCGACATGAGCAGCGCCATGGCCCAGGTCGAGGGGCTGGCGCAAAACAGCGAGAAGATTGGTTCGGTGCTGGAGGTGATTCGCTCCATCGCCGAGCAGACCAACCTGTTGGCCCTCAACGCGGCCATCGAGGCCGCGCGCGCCGGGGAAGCCGGGCGCGGCTTCGCGGTGGTCGCCGACGAAGTGCGCAACCTCGCGCGGCGCACCCAGGAGTCGGTGGAAGAGACCCGCCAGGTGATCGAGTCGCTACAGGCCGGCACCCGCGAAGTGGTCGGCGCCATGGACAGCAGTCATCGCCAGGCCCAGGGCGGCGTGCAGCAGGTTGGCCAAGCGGTTACCGCGCTGCAGCGCATCGGCCAGGCGGTCACCGTGATCAGCGACATGAACCTGCAGATCGCCTCGGCCGCCGAAGAACAGAGCGCGGTGGCCGAAGAGATCAATAGCAATGTGGCCACCATTCGCGACGTGACCGAATCGCTGTCAGGTCAGGCCAACGAATCGGCGCGGGTCAGCCAGTCGCTCAATAGCCTTGCCAACCAGCAGCAGGGGCTTATGGACCAGTTCCGGGTCTGAACAGAAAGCCTGCGGCGCAATTGCCGCCGCAGGCGCGCTCAGCCTTCGTTTTTTTGGGGCGAGTAGAACCGGCCGCCATCAAGAATCCTGTCAAGCCGCCTCAACGCGGCGTACACGTTTGGCCGAACGCCCATCGGCGGCTGGGATTCATGGGGGAACATCGCGTCGGTGTAGCCTGTCTGCATCAGCAACATATGCATCTCGTAGGCGTTCAGGTAGAGATGGTGCTGTTCCATGGCGTAGGACTGGATCAGCGTCAGCGCGCCACCTATCATCGCTGTCGCAGACGAGGTGCCGCCATAGATGTTGGTGTAGTCCCTGTCATTGCCGTCCTTGTCCTGCAAGAACCCAGTGGGTGACAAACCAAGTGTCACCACCGAGTCTCCCCAGGCGTTGAGCATGCGATAGGGATAGTTGTAGTTGGATTTTCTGTGGGGATGGCCAGACCATGACTCACACGCCCCTACCACGATGGCACCAATGTCTTTCGTGGCATCGAAGTAACGCCATCGCGACAGGTTCACCCCAGTCCCTGCCACTGCCCCGATATCGCTGTTGTCCTGGTTGAACCCATTACCCGCTGCACATACGACCACAGCCCCACGGTCAACCAATCGTTCGATTACGCTCGACCACATCGCGGAGTGCAACGTCGGCAGGTACGCCTCCGGCCTTTTAGCATCGTGGACCTGACGGACTATGGTGACCACATCGCCGGGCATGACCCGGATCAGCAGTTGATCGAGCGTGCGCCTTCCTGCCTCGGAGTTGTAGAAGAACACTTCCGACTGATGGCTGATGCCTGTAACCCCGGTACCGTTGGCAGAGGCGATTATCACCCCTGCCGATGAGCTGCCGTGATCAGGGCTACCGTTTGGCTCCAGGACAATGACCTTGATAGCGCTGTTGCCGCGCAGCTCTTCATGATTTGGGTAAAGGCCACCATCGACCAGATGCACGCGTGCCCCTCGCCCCTTGACCTCCCTTTCCCAGGCCTTGCGGATGTTAAGACCCTTGATCAACGCATCCGGCTCGTCAAGGTAGCGCTGAAGCGCTTCGAAATCGGGGGTGGGCTGCGACTCGTCATATGCCTTGTTACCGTAGTGAACGGCGACCCCGGTCAGCACCGTCGCCAAGGCACCAGCGAGAAGCAATGGCCCTGCGGCCGACTGTTCGCCCACGGGGGGCAGGTGCACATGCTCCACATAGTCCAGTTGCGCCACATGTTTGCCGAGCACGATGAACGTGTCGTTGTTCATGCTGGCGGGCTGTTCGATCTGCCAATAATCGCGCAATGCCTGCAAGCTTTCGATATCGCGTTGCTCGGGCTCAAGGTACTGGCGCCATTGCAAAAGATGCTCCAGCCCCGGCCAGCGCCGCATCAGCAGGGAGTTCGAATCCGCTTGCATGTCTGCGGCGAAGCGCTCGGCACCACCCTCGGCAAACTTCACCAGCAAAGGGCCGACCGCAGGTTTGAAGTTGATAGGGTCGTGTTGCTGCAGCATGTCGTCGACCAGCTCGAACGACTGCGGCATCTTGCGCGCCGCCGGATCAGACGTGGTGTCGCGCCTGCTGCGGCCCGAGCCAAGAAAGGTACGCGTCGATTCCCCGGGCTGAATGTCGAACTCCAGTGGCGCAAATGTGCGCGTAGCGCCACCCGCCTTTTGAATCCAGGTCACGGTAGGCGTGATGGCGAAACGACCGTAAGGCGCATCGACCTTGAACGTAATGGGGCAGCCATAGTCGGTCAACTCACCACTGGAGGCATGTGAAGGTGCCGTCTCGGTCTGCAGCAAGCTGACGCTATTCCCGTCTTTCCTGTGCAACTGGTAGGTGATGCGCTTGATGTTCTCAAGATCACTTCCGGTACAGCGAACGAGCAGTAGCCCATCGAAGCGGTAGCTGCGGTAATGGACAAATTTCAGGTCAGTCATCACAAGCCCTCGGGGCAAGAAAGTAGAAGTGGGGGCCGGCAAGCAACCATCCGCCGGTGGGACGATGATTGGGCAGGTCAGGGTTTGCTTGCAGAGGGAAGCAGCATCGCGAGCCCGGCCCTACCATGCCCTGGTCTACACTGCCCAGTTGGCAAGCCCACAAACGAAGAGGTCATGATGAAAAAGATTCCCACGCTGCTGGCCGGGCTGCTGCTCGCGCTGGGCCTGGCCAGTACCGACAGCGCGGCACGCGCCGAGTCAGCCAAGCCTATCCAGTTCGGCGCCATCGGCTGGGAAAGCGGCGCCCTGACCACCGAAATCCTGCGCCTGATCGTCGAGAAGGGTTACGGATACCCCACTGACACCCTCCCCGGCAGTACCGTCAGCATGGAAGTGGCACTGGCGAAAAACGACCTGCAAGTGATCGCCGAAGAATGGGCCGGCCGCAGCCCCGCTTGGGTCGACGCCGAGAAAAAAGGCCTGGTGTTCGCCTTGGGCGATACCGTGAAGAACGCCGTGGAAGGCTGGTATGTGCCGGCATACGTGATCAAGGGCGACCCGGCGCGCAACCTGAAGCCGCTGGCGCCAGAACTCAAGAGCGTCGCCGACCTCAAGCGCTACCCGCAGGTATTCAAAGACCCCGAGGCGCCGACCAAAGGCCGCTTCCTCAACAGCCCCAGCGGCTGGACGTCGGAAATCGTCAACACCCAGAAGCTCAAGGCTTACGCACTAGAGGGGCTATACACCAATTTTCGCACCGGCTCCGGCGCCGCCCTCGATGCCGAGGTCAGCTCGGCGATTCGGCGCGGCCAGCCCGTGCTGTTCTATTACTGGAGCCCCACGCCCCTGATGGGCCGCTTCGACCTCGTACGCCTGGAAGAGCCGCCTTACGATGCCCAGGCCTGGGCCACCTTGACCGACCCGGCCAACCCCGCCCCACGCGGCAGCAGTTCGCTGCCCGCCAAACTGTCGATTGGCGTATCGCGGGCTTTCAAGACGCAGTACCCGGACCTGGTGGCCCTGTTCGAAAAAGTCGACTTGCCAATCGACACCCTCAATCAGGCCCTGGCCATCATGAGCGAGAAACGCCAGGACCCGCGGGAGGCGGCCAAGGTATTTCTGCGCGAGCATCCGCAGGTCTGGGAAGCCTGGATGCCGTCCGAAGTGGCGCGCAAAGTCGTCGACGCGCTCGGGAAACCCTAATCAGGCAAAGAAATGTAACACCCCTCCCCTTGGCCCCGGCACTCCATGGACTAGGCTTACACCCATGTGATGCCGGGCCCCTCTGACGGTTTGCGCCGCCATGTCGGAATCACTGTTGCCATGCAACGTCGACAATCAAGGAGGGGCTCATGACAGCTCTGCAGACATTCCTCACAACACCCCTGCTCGGCACCAGCACTTGGTTATGGCTGGTCTTCGTCACCATCGTCATCGCCCTGCTGGTCCTCGACCTGGGCGTGCTGCACCGCCAGGAACGTGAAATCGAAATGCGTGAAAGCCTGCTGCTGTACTCAGGCTATTTCAGCGTGGGCGTGCTGTTCGGGGTATGGGTGTGGTACGAGCTCGGCGCCCAGTCGGCACTGGAGTTCTACACGGGCTTCCTGGTCGAGCAGTCGCTGTCGATGGACAACGTGTTCGTCATGGCGATGATCTTCAGCTTCTTCGCCATCCCTCGCCGTTACCAGCACCGCGTGCTGTTCTGGGGCATCCTCGGCGTGGTAGTCCTGCGTGCGATCATGATTGGCGTGGGCGCTGCGCTGGTACAGAACTTCGCCTGGGTGCTCTACCTGTTCGGTGCGTTCCTGCTGTTCACCGGGGTGAAGATGGCGCTTTCCAGGGAAGACAGCCGTCCGGATCTGGCCAACAACCCGGTGCTGCGCTTCGTGCGCAGGCACATGCGGGTCACTGACCAGATCCATGGCAAGCACTTCTTCGTCCGTCTCACGCCACCCGGCCAGAGCAAGGCGTTGCGTTACGCCACTCCACTGTTTCTCGCCCTGGTGCTGATCGAACTGGCCGACCTGGTGTTTGCCGTCGACAGCGTGCCGGCGATCTTCGCCATCACCCAGGATCCGTTCATCGTCTACACCTCGAACATCTTCGCCATCCTTGGCCTGCGCTCGCTGTACTTCGCCCTGTCAGCGTTGATGCACCGCTTCGTCTACCTCAAGTACGCCCTGGCGATGGTGCTGATCTTCATCGGTTGCAAGATCTTCTACCACGGGTTGGTGGGCAAGGTGCCGGCGCTGCTGTCGCTGGGCGTGACATTCGGGTTGCTGCTGGGCGGCGTGGTGCTGTCGCTGTTCAAGACCCGAGCCAGCGAAAGGCAAGAACCTGCCTTGGCCCAAGAGAGCCCGAGCAAGGCCGAAGCGCCCCCTGGCGACGCCGCGCCAGGATCATCCACGGCCCCTGCCACGAACCACACCGGCCCTTGACGGCACGTACATGCCCAGCGGGCTTACTGCCCGCTGCGCAGCATCTCCTTGGGCACATACTTGCCGATCTCGTACTTGCCGATCGCCGCCCGGTGCACTTCATCGGGCCCGTCGGCCAGGCGCAAGGTACGCTGCATGGCATACATGTAGGCCAGCGGGAAGTCGCCGCTAACACCCGCACCACCATGAATCTGGATCGCCCGGTCGATCACCTTGAGCGCGACATTCGGCGCCACCACCTTGATCTGGGCAATCTCGCTACGCGCCACCTTGTTGCCGGCGGTGTCCATCATGTACGCCGCCTTGAGGGTCAGCAGGCGCGCCATATCGATTTCCATCCGCGAGTCGGCGATCTTGTCGACATTGCCGCCCAGCCGGGCCAGCGGGCGACCGAACGCGGTGCGGCTTACCGCACGCTTGCACATCAGCTCCAGGGCACGTTCAGCCATGCCGATCGACCGCATGCAATGGTGGATACGGCCTGGCCCCAGGCGCCCCTGGGCAATCTCGAAACCACGCCCTTCGCCGAGGATGACGTTGTCGTAAGGCACGCGCACGTTGTCGAACAGCACCTCGGCATGACCATGGGGCGCGTCGTCGTAACCGAACACCGGCAGCGGGCGAACGATCTTCACCCCGGGAGCATCGGTGGGCACCAGCACCATCGAGTGCTGCTGGTGGCGCGGGCCATCGGGGTTCGACAGCCCCATGAAGATCATCACCTTGCAGCGCGGGTCGCAGGCGCCGGAGGTCCACCACTTGCGCCCGTTGATCACCCACTCGTCACCATCACGCACGGCGGTGGCAGCCATGTTGGTGGCATCGGACGAGGCCACGTCAGGTTCGGTCATGGCAAACGCCGAGCGGATTTCGCCGCGCAGCAGTGGTTCCAGCCACTGCTGTTTCTGCGCCTCGCTGCCATAACGCACCAGGACCTCCATGTTGCCGGTATCCGGCGCCGAGCAGTTGAACGGCTCCGGCCCCAGCAGCGAACGGCCCATGATCTCGGCCAACGGTGCGTATTCCAGGTTGGTCAGCCCCGCGCCGTACTCGGACTCGGGCAAGAACAGGTTCCACAGCCCTTCGGCCCGGGCCTTGGCCTTGAGCTCTTCCATGATCGCAGTGGGCTGCCAGCGATCACCTTCGGCAACCTGACGCTCGAACACGGCTTCGGCGGGATAGACATGGGTGTCCATGAACGCGGTGACGCGCTCGCGCAGAGCCTGGACCTTGGGCGTATAGGCGAAATCCATCTGGGCTACCTTTGCGGAATGAAGAACATGCACAGAGCCTAGAGCAGCCCAGGTAAATCCACCTAGTCTATTTTCCGCGTGTATTAACATTCATAACCGATATATGATCGACGAATAACATCAACAACGCGTGGCGCCCCTATGAACCTCAGCAAGGTCGATCTCAACCTGTTCATCGTCTTCGACGCCATCTACACCGAAGCAAACCTGACCCGTGCCGGGCAGATCGTCGGCATCACTCAACCTGCCGTTTCTAACGCCCTGTCGCGCCTGCGCGAAACCTTCAACGACCCACTGTTCGTGCGCACCGCCCAAGGCATGGTGCCGACACCGATGGCGCAGAACATCATCGGGCCGGTGCGTAACGCCTTGGCCCTGCTGCGCACTTCGGTGCAGGAAAGCCGAATCTTCAATCCGCAGCAGGCCAGCAAGACCTTCCGCATCAGCATGACCGACCTCACCGAGGCGGTGGTCCTGCCTCTGCTGTTCCAGCGCTTGCGCCGCCTGGCGCCGGGTGTGGTGATCGAGAGCTTCCTGTGCAAGCGCCGCGAGACCACCAAGGAGCTGGCCGCAGGCCGCCTGGACTTCGCCGTCGATGCTCCGCTGAACACCGACCCCCAGGTGCGCCACGTCAAGCTGATGCAGGATCGCTATGTCTGCGCCCTGCGCCAGGGCCACCCGCTGGGCGAGGCCAAGCTGACGCTCGATAGCTACCTGGGCATGACCCATATCCATATTTCCAGCCGTCGCAACGGCCTGGGCTACGTCGATCTGGCGCTGGGCAAGATGGGCGTGCAGCGCAAGATCGCGCTGCGCTCGCAACACTACCTGATGGCCTCACAGGTGCTGCAGCAGACCGACATGGTGATGACCGTACCCGAGCGCTTCGCACGCCGCCATCAGTTGCGCTACCTGACGCTGCCGGTAGAAGTCCCGCCACTGGAAACGCACTTGTACTGGCATGAAAGCACTGATCAGGACCCGGCCAACCGCTGGATGCGCGAACAGATCATCGAGCTGTGCCAGCAGGTGGTGGCACAGGATGAGCGGGAGATTGCCGCGCAGGCCGCTGTCGACTGAAGCCCAGGCGGCGCAGTCGATGATGGCACACTGGACGAACTGTGCCATCACCTCTAGCATCTGCACCGCCCTCACCCAACGCTCAAGGACGATCATGCTCGCCACCGCAGCACGCTCCATCACTCTGGTTGCCGCCTGCACACTGCTCGGCGCCTGCAGCTTCAACGGCACCTACCAGGACAGCAGCCGCACTGACGCGTCGAAACTGCGCTACGTCGCCAACACCTCCAACTCGACGCTGGATGTCTACCGAGGTCCCCGGTGCGAGGGCAGCACCACCGGCCTGCTCAACAATTTCCTGGCCAGAGACACTCGACGCCGCGCCGACATGCGCGTGCCGCCCACCGCCGACACCCGTGGCTACCTGGAGATCCGCCTGGAGCCCGACCAGCCACTCTATCTATTTGCCAACACCTTGAGCACCGGTGGCGCGCCTTGCTCGATCGGGGTCACCTTCACGCCCGCCGCCGGTTCGGAATACGAAGTGAGCGTCGATCGCAGCGACGGTTACTGCATGCTTCAACTCACCCGCCTGCAACGCATCGACGGCAAGGATGTTCGCATCCCCTACCCACTGAGCGATGAGCCCCTGGCAAGCTGTAGCGGCACCTCCCCGCTGTTCCCGCTACCGCCCACTCCACTGCCCGCCTCCGTGCAACGCAGCGCAATGATCGAAGGCCTTATCAATGACAGCCTGACCTCGTCCGGCGCAGTGATCGACATACTGCAAGCCAGCAACCTGCAGCAACCTCCGGCCGATCGGCAGATCGCCGAACGTCGCCAGGCCTTGGGCAATGCCACGCTGCCCGATGCCTACTGGGACCAGTACCGCGCCAATCTGCAGCATTTCGAGCAAGCCCTTGGCCAGGTCAAGGCCCTCACCCAGGCCAGATTCCGCGACAATAACCGCCAATACCTCAACAGCGTGCAGGATCAGCAGTTGCAGATCTGGGCGGGCCTGGAACCGGGTAATCGCTACAACGGCCGCGAGGTACGCATGCGCGACATGGGCCGTTACTACGTGCGGGTCTACCGCCAGGTCACCGCTGAAGCGAAGCTCGAACACCTGCGGGCCATGGCGCAGCTTGACCGGCAATATGGCGTTTGCGAACGCTTCGAAGGATGCTGGAGGCTTTGATGCAAGGCCGGCCAGAATATTTTTCTCCTGACCGGCCTTGCGACGAAAAATATTTCCATCAACCGCTGAAAAAGGCGAAAACAAGGAAAACTCATTCCCCCGCGGTTCCCCTAGCATGCTGACATTCCTCAGCCTCTGCCCGCACGGACCCGCCTGATGCACAACTTGCCGCTGTACCTCGACTACGCCGCCACCACCCCGGTCGATGACCGGGTCATCGAAAGCATGCTTGACTGCATGGGCCGCCAGGCTCATTTCGGCAATCCTGCGTCCAGCGGTCACGCCTATGGCCAGGCCGCCCGCGAGCTGGTGGAACAGGCCCGCCGCCAGGTCGCCGAGCAGGTCGGCGCGGCGACCGAATCGCTGGTATGGACCTCCGGTGCCACCGAGTCGAACAACCTCGCCCTCAAGGGCATCGCCCAGGGCGCCGGCCAGCCAGGCCACTTGATCACCAGCCAGTTGGAACACAAGGCCGTGCTCGACACTGTCGCCGAACTGGAGCGTCAGGGCTGGGCGGTCACAAGGCTGGTGCCGGATGCACAGGGGCTGATACAGCCAGAGGTCGTCCAGGCCGCCCTGCGTGGCGACACTCGTCTGGTGTCGTTGATGGCGGTCAACAACGAGCTGGGCACCATCACCGACTTCACCCGTATCGGCGAATGCGTCCGCGAACACGGCGCACTGCTGCATGTGGATGCCGCCCAGGCCGTGGGCAAGGTCAACATCGATCTGGCGCGACAAGCCGTCGACCTGATGTCATTTTCCGCACACAAGGTCTACGGCCCCAAGGGCATTGGCGCGCTGTACGTCGGCAGCCGTGCTCGCCCCTGCCTGCATGCGCAGATGCATGGGGGCGGCCACGAAGGCGGGCTGCGCTCCGGCACGCTGCCGGGGCATCAGATCGTCGGCATGGGGAGTGCCTTCGCCCTGGCCGGTTCCCTGGCCGCAAGCGAGCACCAACGGATCCAGGCACTGTCGCAACGCCTGCGTGGCGGCCTGCTGGCCTTGCCGGGTGTGAGCCTCAACGGGTGCGCCGAGCAACGTATCCCGCACACCTTGAACCTGTGCATCGAGGCCAAGGGCTTCAGCAGTGCGGCACTGGCGAGCGAACTGGCCATCTCCACGACCTCGGCGTGCAACTCGGCCAGCAACGCCGCGTCCCACGTGCTGCTGGCCCTGGGGCTGAGCGAGCAGCAGGCACGCAGCAGCGTACGCATCAGCCTGGGGCGCTACAGCACCGAAGCTGATGTGGATAAGGCGCTCGAAGTATTTGGACGGGTCATTGCAGCGGGCGCCGTGGCGCTCTGGTAGCGACGCCTTCTGTCAGGTACGGACAGTGCAGAAATACCCATTGCCATGGCATCCGGCGCCGATTGCTGGCATCTTGACGCTTTCCCCTGCGAAGGACCGCGCTCCATGGCACTGCACCTCTGGCTGACGTTTTCACTGGCCTACCTGATCACCTCGCTCACCCCTGGCCCCAACGTCCTGCTGACCGTACGCAACGCCCTGCGTTACGGCCCGTCCGGCATGGGCATGACGCTGCTGGGCAACCTCAGTGCGCAGTTGCTGCTGATCAGCGGTGTGGCGATGGGTGTCGGTGCGCTGTTGATCTCGCTGCCAGCGGCATTTCTGGCGTTGAAGCTGGTGGGCGCCGGGTATCTGATCTACCTTGGCCTGCGGCAACTGCTGTCACGGGACAAGCCCAAGCTGCCTGCAGGCGAAATCACACCGGTCGCCCCTCGAGCGAAATGGCGGATCGGCGTCGAGGCCTTTCTGGTGTCGGCGAGCAATCCCAAGACCCTGGTGTTCTTCTGCGCCTTCCTGCCGCAATTCCTCGAACCTGGCCGGCCGATCTTCGGCCAGTTCGCGGCAATGTTCATCAGTATCGCGGCCATCGTCGGGCTGGTGCATTCGTTCTACTGCTTCACCGCCTACCGCTTCGGTCAACGCCTGAAGGCGTCGCGCCTGGCAGCCTGGTTCAAACGCGCCACGGGCGCGCTGTTCATCGGGCTGGGTGTGCGGTTGCTCAACACCAAGGCGGTATAAGCCCCATTATCTGAGCAATGCCTGGATCTGTTGATGCAGGGTGTCGAGGTCGAACGGTTTGGCCAGGATCGGCGCCTTGCGCGCGATCGGGCTGCCCGACTCGAGGATCTCTGCGGGATAGCCGCTGATGAAGATCACCTTGAGATCCGGTCGCAGCTTGACCGCGGGTTCGGCGATCTCCACCCCGGAAATCCCGCCTGGCAGGCGAAAGTCCGTGACCATCAGGTCCAGGTGCGGCTTGCTCGCCAGAATCGCGAACGCCTGCTCACCGTCTTCGGCGACCAACACGTGGTAGCCCTCGCCTGCCAGGTAGTCGCGCAGGATCATCCGAATGACCGGTTCGTCCTCGACCACCAGCACCACATCTTGTGCATCTTCGCTCATCACAACGCCTTGAATTTCAAATAGTTGGCCATCTGACCACCAGGTCACACAGAGGTTGCCTGTGCCTGGTCACTTTGTTGATCGGCCGTCGCCAGCGGCAGCAGGATGCTGAAGGTCGCACCTTGCCCCTCTTCGCTCTCGACCTGGATTCGTCCACCGTGGGCCTGCACGATCTGCTCGGAGATATACAATCCCAGCCCCAGCCCACCACTGGCCTGATGCGCCGCAACCCGCTCGAACTGCTGGAAGATCCGCTGCTGGTTGGCGGTACTGATGCCAATGCCGTGATCCTGAACCTGCACACAGGCCATGCCGCTTTGCTCGAACACCCGCACCTGGACCGGGCGTCGCTCACCATAGCGCAAGGCATTGGACAGCAGGTTGGCCAGCACCTGCTCGATACGGAACTCGTCCCACTCCCCCTGCAGCACCTCGCAGCGTTGCAGTTCGATGTGGGTATCCAGCGCCGTTGCCTGGGCCGCGAAGTTCTCCACCAGGCCGCGCGCCAACTGCGACAGATCGAACGGCCGCGGGCGGATCGACAGCTTGCCGGTGCGGATGCGCGACACATCGAGCATGTCCTCGATCAGTCGGATCAAGCTGTTGATCTGCCGTTCGTCGCGCTCGACCATCGCCTTCAGGTGGGTTTCGCTGAACGCCGCGAGGTTGCCACGCGACAAATGCATCTTGCGCAGTTGGGTCTCCAGGATCAGGCCATTGAGCGGCGTGCGTACCTCGTGGGAGACGATCGACATGAAGTCATCGCGCATGCGCACCGCACGCTCCAGTTCGCTGCGCGCCACCTGCAACTGGGCCAGCAGTTGCTCCTGCTCCTGCCGGCTGCGCTCGAGCGCTTCCAACTGACGACCGAGCACCTGGCGCTGACGATAAAGGTCGACGAACACCGACACCTTGCTCTTGACCGCCTGGGTGTCCAACGGCTTGTGCAGGAAGTCCACCGCGCCGCTCTCGTAGCCCTTGAAGGCGTAGTTCATCTCGCGGCCAGCAGCGCTGACGAAGACGATCGGAATGTTCTTGGTCTTCTCCATGCCGCGCATCAGCTCGGCCAGCTCGAAGCCATTCATGCCCGGCATCTGCACATCGAGGATGGCCAGGGCGAACTCGTGCTCGAGCAGCAGCGACAAGGCCTGCTCGGCCGACTGGGCGCGGTGCACCTCACGGTCCTCACCCTGGATCAGGGCATCGAGGGCCAGCAGGTTTTCCGGCAGATCGTCGACGATCAGCAGTTTGGCGATGATGTGGCTTAGCATGCGCTGGGTTCCAGGGTGGCGAGCAACTGTCCGATACCGCTCAGAGAAAGAATATGGTCGGGGCAATGCAGGGCCAGTGCGGCCTCGGGCATCAGCGCAACCTGTGCGTCGCGGGGGTCCTGGACCACGGTCCGGCCTCCGCACTTCTTGATGTAGGCTAGGCCCTCGGCGCCATCTTCGTTGGCACCGGTGAGCAGGACGCCGAGCAGCCCTTCGCAATAGGCATCGGCAGCCGAGGCGAAGAGGAAGTCGATCGCCGGGCGTGAAAAGTGTACCGGTGCCTCCTGGCTCAGCGACAAACTCAGGTCGCGCTCCACCGACAAGTGATAACCGGGCGCTGCAACATAGATCTGCCCGGCCTCTATCCGTTCCTTGTCACGAGCCTCGCGCACCGGGCGATTCACCCGGCGCTGCAGCACTTCGGCCAGTTGGCTGTGGCGATCATCCGGCAGGTGCAGCACACACAGCACCGGCTGGGCAAAACCTTGAGGCAAGGCGCCAAGCACTTCGAACAAGGCCGCGACGCCGCCGGCCGAGGCGCCGATGACCACTGCGCGCACGCCGTTCATGTCTTGCGGTAGATCCGCTCGGGCCTTACCAAAGGCTCGAAGCGGTCACTATAGGCCGAGAAATCCACCGACTCCTTGCTGCCCAGGAACAGGAAGCCGCGATGGCACAGCGACTCGTGGAACAACCCCAGGGCGCGGTCCTGCAAGTCCTTGTTGAAATAGATCAGCACATTGCGGCATGACACCAACTGGGTTTCGGAAAACACACTGTCGGTGGCCAGGCTATGGTCGGCGAAGGTCACGTTGTCGCGCAGGCTGCTGTCCATGATCGCGTTGCCGTAGGCGGCGGTGTAGTACTCGGAAAAGTCGCGCCGCCCTCCGGCCTTGCGGTAGTTCTCCTCGTACTCACGCAGGCTCTGCATCGAATAGATGCCCTGCTTGGCCTTCTCCAGAGAACTTGGGTTGATGTCGGTAGCGTAGATGATGGTGCGCTCCAGCAACCCTTCCTCACGTAGCAGGATGGCCATGGAGTACACCTCCTCCCCCGTGCTGCAACCGGCGATCCAGATCTTCAGTGATGGCCAGGTGCGCAGCAGCGGCACCACCTCCTCGCGCAGGGCGAGGAAGTGGCCTGGGTCGCGGAACATCTCGCTGACCGGGATCGTCAGGTATTGCAGCAACTGCATGAACATGCCTGGGTCGTGCAGTACTCGCTCCTGCAGCGCAGTCACGGTACGGCAGTCGAACTGACGCAGGGCATGGAGGATCCGGCGCTTGATCGAAGCGCCTGAGTAATCACGGAAGTCGTAGCTGTACTTGAGGTAGATCGCCTCGATCAGCAGCCGGATCTCGATATCGGTGTTGCGTTCGCTAGTCAAATTCGCTCCAGTTGCGGCAGCCAGACGCGGATCAGGGAGAACAGGCGGTCCAGGTCGATCGGCTTGGCCAGGTAATCGTTGGCGCCCGCCTGCAGGCAACGCTGCTGGTCATCCTTCATGGCCTTGGCCGTCACGGCGATGATCGGCAGCTTGCGCCAGCGTGCCTGCTGGCGGATCAGGCGGGTCGCTTCATAGCCGTCCATTTCCGGCATCATCACGTCCATCAGCACCAGGTCGATATCCTCGTGCTGTTCGAGGCGCTCCAGCGCTTCGCGGCCGTTGCGCCCGATCTCGACGATGGCGCCCTTGTGCTCCAGGGCACTGGTCAGGGCGAAGATGTTACGCACATCGTCGTCCACCAGCAGGATCTTGCGCCCCTCGAACACCTTGTCGCGGCTGCGCGCCGTCTTCAGCATGCGTTGGCGCTCGTGGGACAGTTGCGATTCGACCTTGTGCAGGAACAGCGTCACCTCGTCCAGCAGGCGCTCCGGCGAACGCGCGCCCTTGATGATGATCGAGCGCGAGTACTTGAGCAGGTCGGCCTCTTCCTCGCGGGTCAGGTTACGCCCGGTATAGACGATCACTGGCGGGAAGCTGCGGATGTCTTCGGCGGTCATGCGCTTGAGCAACTCGTTGCCGAGCATGTCGGGCAGCTTGAGGTCGATGATCATGCAGTCATAGATGTTCTCGCGCAGCAGTTCCAGGGCCTCCTGGGCCAGGGCCACCGCGGTGATCTCGATGTCGTCGTCACCAATCAGCCGGGCGATGCTCTCGCGCTGCAGGTCGTCGTCCTCCACCAGCAGGATGTGCTTGAGCTTCTGGGTCAGCTTGGCTTCCAGGCGACCGAACACCTCCTTGAGCTCCTCGCGGCTGGCCGGCTTGACCGCGTAGCCTACCGCGCCCATGTGCATGGCGGCCTCGACGCGGTCTTCCACCGAGATGATGTGCACGGGGATGTGCCGGGTGTTGGCCTGTTCCTTGAGGCGCTGCAGCACGGTAAGCCCGGAATGGTCAGGCAGACGCATGTCCAGCAGCACGGCATCAGGCACGTACTGTGCCGCCAGGGCGAAACCTTCATCGGCGCCATGGGCGACCAGGCAGTTATAGTCCAGTTCGTGGGCCAGGTCGTAGAGGATCCGGGCGAAGTTCGGCTCATCCTCGATCACCAGGATGCAGCGATTGGCGAACGGCGCCTGCTCGCGGTCGTCGGCAAATGCCGGAATCGGTAGCGGTTGCTGCGGTGCAGCCAGCGCGCGTGGTGCCGGCGGCAACTGATCGAGGGTCGGGCGCAGGCTATGGACCTCTTCCTGGTTATCGACCGATTCGTAGCGTTCGGGAATGATCAGGCTGAACACGCTGCCCTGACCGGGACTGCTGTCGACACTGATCTGGCCACCGAGCAAGTGCGCCAGGTCGCGTGAGATCGACAGGCCCAAACCGGTGCCGCCATAGCGGCGGTTGCTGGTGCCGTCGACCTGATGGAAGGCACCGAAGATTGCCTGTTGCTGGTCGGCGGCGATACCGATACCGCTGTCACGCACGGCAAAGACGATGCCGATGCCGACCTGATGACTGATGTTCAGGCTCACCTGGCCACGCTCGGTGAACTTGATGGCGTTGGACAGCAGGTTCTTGAGTATCTGCTCCAGACGCTGTCGGTCGGTAAACAGGGTCGCCGGCACCTGCGACTCCAGCTTCACCTCGAAACTCAGGCCCTTGTCATCGGCCAGCGGCTGGAACATGCCGCGCAGTCCTTCGACCAGGCGCACCACCTGGGTGGTCTCCGGACGTACTTCGAGCTTGCCAGCCTCGACCTTGGCGATATCGAGGATATCGTTGATCAGGTTGAGCAGGTCGTTACCGGCCGAATAGATCGATTCAGCGAACTTGACCTGTTCCTGGCTGAGGTTGCCCTCACCGTTCTCGGCCAGCAACTTGGCCAGGATCAGCGAACTGTTGAGCGGCGTGCGCAGCTCATGGGACATATTGGCGAGGAATTCGGACTTGTACTTGCTGGAACGCTGCAAGTCCTCGGCACGTGCCTGCAGTTCCATTTGCGCAGCATTGAGCTCGCTGTTCTTGCGGTCCAGGGCCACGGTGCGCTCGGCCAGTTGCTCGTTGGTCTGCTCGAGCTCGGCCTGCTGGGTCTCCAGGTGGGCCTGGGACTCCTTGAGCACCCGCGACTGCTCTTCGAGCTCCTCGTTGGCAGTCTTGAGCTCCTCTTGCTGGACCTGCAGTTCTTCATTCAACTGCTGGGTCTCGGCAAGCACTTCCTGCAGGCGCTGGCGATAGCGCGCGCTCTCCAGGGAGATGCCGAGGTTGTCGGCGATCCGTTCCAGCAACTCGACATCCCGTTCCTGCAACGGTCGCAGGAAGCCCAGCTCGAGTACGCCATTGACCTGGTTGTTGTCGCTGGCCGGCGCCAGCATAGCGCTGCGCGGCAGCCCGCTGCCCAGGCCGGAGCTCAACCGGTAGTAATCCTGCGGCAGGTCATCCAGGCGCAGCACGCGACGCTCGCGCACCACCTGGGCCAGCAGGCCATCGTGCTCGGCCATCACCTGTTCGCGCCCTTGCTGTTCGGCGTCGAGCCCGTAGCTGGCCACGCGCACCAGGCGGCCATGGGAATCGCGGATGTAGAGTGCACCGACCACACTGCCCAGGTAGCCGGCAAAAAAGCGCAGGATATTGTCGCCCAGCATGGTCAGCGTCAGTTGCCCTAGGACCTCCTGCGACAACTGGGTCTGTCCGTTGCGTAACCAGGCCTGGTGTTCAAGACGCTCGGCCGAACGCTGCTGGGCCTGCAGGTTGCTGACGTAGCTTTCCGACAGCGCCAACAGGTCACGCCGCCCCAGGTAGGCCAGCAGCGCACTGAGGCCGACGATGAACAGCACGAATGCGCTGATCGCGGTGACGGTGACCGTGCTGACCGTCTCGTTGCGCGCCATGCGCAGCTGCTGCTCGGTGGCAACGAAGTCGTCGAATTCCTTGCGGATTTCGTCGGTGATGCGCTTGCCGCGACCACTGCCGATCACGCCGCGAAAATCGCCCTGGTCGCGGCGCGCCTTGATCAGTTCGCTACCGAACTCGTTCCAGGCACGCTGAAGCGCCACCAGGCGGTCGATACGTTCGACCTGCGGTGGGTTGTCCAGGACCATGCCACGCAGGCTGTCCAAACTGCTGAAGATTCTCGGCTTGGCCACCTCGTAGGGGTCGAGGAAGCGCTCGTCGCCGGTGATCAGGAAGCCGCGCATGCCGGTTTCCATATCGATCGACAGCTTGACCGTTTCGTTGGCATTGCCGATCACCCGATCGGTGTGCTCGACCCATTGCATGGCCGAGAGCAAATAGTTGATCACCGCGACAAAGGCGACGGCGCCCAGCAGGCCGACACCCAACGGGAGGCCGACGTTACGGCTCAGCAGCTTGCGAAAGCTGCGTTGATCCATGGAGGCTGCTTGAATCATCTGATAACGCCCGAGCGAAATAAGTCCATTGAACAGTGTGTGGCCACTACATTCAGTCATTGTTGTATGCCGCTGCCACCCTCGCACCTGGTACGAGTCTAACCAGCTTTGCCTGATCTGGCAGGGCATTTAGCCAGTATTTGAAGGTATCCGCGGCCAATCGTTCCATCCAATTGCAGGGGCCGCTATCCTGAAGGAACTTCTGCCCGTGCGGCAGGCACAGAGTAAAGACATTTCCCTTACGCGACAGGATTCAAACCATGCACCTTCTGGTAGTCGAAGACGACGACATCGTTCGTATGCTGATGGTCGAAGTGCTCGACGAGTTGGGCTACACCACCATCGAGGCGCAGGACGCCACCGAAGCCTTGAAGATTCTTGAAGATACCGCGCAGCCCCTGGCGCTGCTGATGACCGATGTCGGCCTCCCCGACATGCGCGGCGACGAGCTGGCGGCCAAAGCTCGGGAAATCCGGCCCCTGCTGCCGGTGCTGTTCGCCAGCGGCTACGCCGAGAACGTCAGTGTGTCCGAGGGCATGCATCTGATCGGCAAGCCATTCAGCATCGACCAACTGCGTGACAAGGTCGTGGGGATCCTCGGGGTGCCCTGACCTCGGCCTCACCCTTCCCGGCGCAACAGGTAGGTATCCATGATCCAGCCCTTGCGCCGCCGCGCGTCCTCGCGCACTTGCACGATATGTGTCTTGACCTCCGCCAGCTTGCCCGCCACCAGAATCTCGTCTGCCGTTCCCAGATAAGCCCCCCAGTAGATCGTCAGGCCCGGGTCATCCAGCGCGGTGAACGCGCACTGTCCGTCGAGCATCACCACCACGTTGTCGATCACCGCCTGCTCGGCCAGGCGCCGCCCCGGCAGTACGGTCAGCGGCTCACCAATGCGGTTCAGCGCGATCCGGTGCCGCGCGGCCAAGGCCTGGACACTGCTGATCCCGGGGATGACTTCAAGCTGCAGCGCCACCCCGCGTTCGCGCACCCGGTCAAGAATGCGCAAGGTGCTGTCATACAGGCCCGGCTCGCCCCACAGCAGAAAGGCACCGACATCGTCTTCACCCAGTTCATCCTCGAACATCCGGGCATACAGGGCTGCGCGCGCACGGTGCCAGTCTTGCACCGCGCCGACATAGTCCTGGGCCTGCCCATCCCGGCGCGGATCCTCCACCTGCACCAGGCGATACTTACCCTCGGGAACATAGCGCTCAAGAATGAGTTTGCGCAGCCGCAACAGCTCATCCTTGTCGCCGCCCTTGTCGAGCACGAAGAACACCGTTGCACGGCGCAACGCATCGACGGCCTCGAAAGTGACCTGACGGGGGTCGCCCGGGCCTATACCGATCAACAGAAGTTGCTTCATGGCACTGCCTCGCTGCCCTTGCCGCCGATCATTGTTCATCGCCCGGCGGCATTTGGCAAAGTGCCTCAGAACACCGAGAAGTTGTAACTGACGATGACCCGGGTCTCGTCCATGTCGCGCGCCCATCGTTCATAGTTGCTGCGATACGTGGAGTTACGCAGACGCACGCTGAGGTCTTTGAAGGTGCCGCCCTGGACTTGGTACTTGAGTTCGCTGTCACGCTCCCATTCCTTGCCTTGGGCGCTGCTGCCGGGCACCTGGATATGGTCACCGTTGATATAGCGAGTGAAGAAGCTCAAACCGGGAATACCCAGTGCCTTGAAATCATAGTCATAGCGTAATTGCCAGGAGCGCTCACCGGCCGCAGCGAAATCGTTGACCTGGGCATAGTTGACCAGATACGGGTTGCTGCCATCCAGGTAAGGCATGGCACTGTCGCCATACATGCGTTGCCAGCCGGCACTGACCTTGTGCCCGCCCAGGCTGTAGCCGAGCATGCCGCTGAACGCGCGGTGTTCGATCTCGCCGGCACGGGCGTTGCCGGTATCGTCGCTCTTGATCAAGCGCACATCCGCCGAAACCGCGCCCACCGCCAAGGGCTGCGTGGCGACCAACCCGAGGAAATGCTGGCGATAGATGTTCTCCAGCTTCGACACCTGGTACTGGGCGCTGAGGCGATCATTGACGCGGTAGTCGACGCCCGCCAGATCGAAGTGGTCGGCCTCAATATCGCAGGCGTAACGCTTGTTCTTGCAGTGCACGCGAATATCCTGGCGGTCGCTGGAGTCTCGTGCGGTGTACTTGTCCAGGCGGGCCACGGTGAACTTCAGGTCGCGCACTTCTTCGGAGGTCAGCATCGCACCATGGAACAGGGTGGGCAGCAGGCGACCATCGTTGTACTTGAGCAGCGGCATGTCCGGCATCATCGCACCATAGCGCAGCACCGTCCTGGACACCTTCACCTTTGCCGCCACACCCAGCTTGGCGTACTGATCGGCAGAATGGCGTGGGTCGTGCCCGCTGGAGGGTAGCAGCCCACTGTTGCTGTCGGCGGGGCTGGAATCGAGTTTTAAACCGAGCATGCCCAGCGCATCGACACCGAACCCGACCGTGCCGTCGGTATAGCCCGAACGGGCATCGAGGATAAAGCCCTGCGCCCATTCCTCGCGCTTGGAAGCCCCCTGGCTGGAACTGCTGTGGCCGTCACGAAAGTCCCGATTGAAATAGACATTGCGCGCCTCGAGCTTGGCGTGACTGTCTTCGAAAAAACCACCGGCCTGTGCACCGGCTGCCGCGCACAACAAGGACAGGCCGGCAACACTGCGGCCAGGGGCGAGAGGAAAGGGAGAGAACATGCAGGGGAACATCCAGAAAAGACGAGAAACATGCTGATGCACTATCGGGCACCTGTGCCACGACGTACTCGACATTAAATGAAGACTACGGGCCATTTTCCCTCGGGTGCTCTACCTCGGGCCATTGGACCATGGTATGAGCGTTGTCGCAGACACCCGGAAAACACACTGAGTTTGCGGTGCGCGGTGCGCTGAAAGTTCCTTACTTGCCGCTAAAAGTTTGAGGTTTACCGAACACCGGGCCACGTCTACACTCTTGTTCAGCGAACAGTTTCACCCATCCGCGTGGCCGGCGTTTATTACTGTTGCATGTTCGTCACGCCATGCCACGGCTGACTGACAGGAGTGATGAAAGTGTCCAGACTTGCAGAGTTTCGTGCGGCCGAAAAAGCACTTCAGGAGCAAATCGCGCAACTGGAGACAATGAAAAAGGACGCCAGCCTTAAACGCGAGATCGAGTTCGAGCAGAAATTGCTCGGGCTGATGAAAAGCTACGACAAGGGCTTGCGCGACATTGTCGCGATCCTCGACCCCAAGGGCCAGAAAGCCAGCGCGAGAACCTCGGCCAGCCCTGCCAAGCAACAACGCCGCCCGCGCGTGGTGAAGGTCTACGAGAACCCGCACACCGGCGAGCTGATCGAGACCAAGGGTGGCAACCACCGTGGCTTGAAAGCGTGGAAGCAACAGTACGGCGCGGCCACGGTGGAATCCTGGGTACGCTGATGAAACATCCACGCCTGCTTCACAGTTTTTTCACATCGCCTGGGTGAGTATCGAACCAGCTAAAGGACTAGCGACCCCATCACGCGCCCGCACATGCGGGCCTCTAATTCCAGCGCCCTGCCTCGTGCAGGGCGCTTTCATTTGCGCAATCGCTTCACTGCCGTATCATGGCCGTCCTGTTTTCACCGTCGGCGCTGTCTGCGCCGGCCTTGTCTCTGGAGCCCCCATGAGCCTGAACGATCTGCAAACCCTGCCTGGCGTCACTGCCCAACCAGACACCGCCACCGCCCAATTCGTCTTCAACCACACCATGCTGCGGGTCAAGGATATCGAGAAGTCGCTGGACTTCTACACCCGCGTCCTGGGCTTTCGCATGGTAGACAAGCGCGATTTCCCCGAGGCGGCCTTCAGCCTGTACTTCCTGGCCCTGGTCGACCCGGCACAGATTCCTGCCGATGACGCCGCACGCCACCAGTGGATGAAATCGATTCCGGGTGTGCTGGAGCTGACCCACAACCACGGCACCGAGCACGATGCCGAGTTCGCCTACCACAACGGCAACACCGATCCGCGCGGCTTTGGCCACATCTGCATCTCGGTGCCGGACGTACGCGTGGCCTGTGCACGCTTCGAAGCGCTGGGCGTGCCTTTCCAGAAGCGCCTGCAGGATGGCCGCATGAACCACCTGGCGTTCGTCAAGGACCCGGATGGCTACTGGGTCGAAGTCATCCAGCCGACCGAACTGAAGGGCTGACCGACGCAGGTTACGCTCGTCGGGGCCGGGAACTTCCGGCCCCTCGCTGTGGTACATAGAGGTGAGCGCTTCCAAACCAGCACAGCGAGGTAAGGACGATGCAAACCCTTCACTGTGAGTACCGCAAGCACATCATCACCGCCAGTGTGATGCCCCATCCCGACTCTCCCCTGCCCTATGCCGCCGGCTGCCTGATCACCGATCCCGAAGGCCATACCAGCAGGCGCCTGTCGATGCCGATGAAGTTCTTCTCGGACCTGGAAAACGCCCAGCACGTTTCTCTCGCGCACGGCCGTGCCTTGGTGGACGAGCGACTGGACAACGGGCAAAAGGTTTTCTGAGGTACTCAAGCCATCACGGGGATCCCCGTGATGGCACCCGTTCAGGCGTCGCGCGCGTAAGCGACCGCTTTCTCCACCTGCGCCAACGTCGGCCTGATGCCGGTGTACAGCACGAACTGCTCCAGCGCCTGCAGCGCGATCACATCGAGTCCGGTGATCACCGGCTTGCCCAGC
This sequence comes from Pseudomonas sp. RW10S2, assembly GCF_014268985.1. Classification (NCBI taxonomy): domain Bacteria; kingdom Pseudomonadati; phylum Pseudomonadota; class Gammaproteobacteria; order Pseudomonadales; family Pseudomonadaceae; genus Pseudomonas; species Pseudomonas sp. RW10S2. The sequence goes on from NZ_JABWRO010000007.1 coordinate 61,553, forward strand.
TCCTTGGCGAGAAGAATCAGCGGGGTCATGGCCGGCATGGCCACCACGTCGAACACCCGTTGCGCAGCCTCGACCGCCTCACGAGAGAAGGCAAGCTCCTGCGCCTGCGGGCCGCCAGCCATGCCGATGGGGGTAACGTTGACCAGCATCGGTGGGCACAGGTCGCCCAGCTCGCGCTGCCAGCGATACCCACAGGTGTCCGCCAACTGCCGCCCGGCCTGCTCGTTGCGGGCAATGATGAGACCCTCGCTGAAACCTGCGTCGCGCAGTGCACTGGCCACCGCCTTGGCCATGCCGCCGCTACCGCGCAGGGCAAAGGCCGTGGCCGGATCGACCTCGTGCGACTCCAGCAGTTGGCGCACCGCCAGGTAATCTGTGTTGTAGGCCTTCAGGTGACCGTCGGTGTTGACCAGCGTATTCACTGACTCGATAGCCGCCGCGGAGGGATCGATCTCGTCCACGAGGGCCATGCACGCCTCTTTGTAGGGCATGGATACACCACAGCCGCGGATACCCAAGGCGCGGATGCCATTCACTGCCGCAGGCAGGTCCTGGGTGGTCATGGCCTTGTAGTAGTAGTCCAAACCCAGCTGCTGGTAGAGGTGGTTGTGGAAACGCACACCGAAAGTGCCCGGGCGTCCGGCCAGGGAAATGCACAGTGTCGTGTCCCTGCTGGGTGCAATCGCCATATCTGCTCCTGTCGCTGATGACTGAATCGTTTCTGTGAGCGTACCAGACCTGACCGTCAGTCGCCCCTTACACAACCTTTACCTTGCGCCTGTGCTCTCTTTACCGATTTCGCGGTCTTATTGATAAGCCCCAAGTGTGGGGTCATCGCGAGGATTCATTCATGAACCGTCTCATCCCCGGAATCGCCCTGCTGGTCGGCGCACTGGCCGTCAGCGGGCAGGCAGCCGCCCATGGCGGCGGTTGGGGCCCAGGCCCTGTACTCGGTGCAGCCGTGGTCGGGGCCGTGGTCGGGGCAGCAGTATCCGGCGGCCATGACCGTACCGTCTATGTCGAACGCCAGCCGGCCTATTATCCGCCGCCTCCGGTCTATGTGCAGGCGCCCCCGCCGCCGGTGTATTACCAGCCCTATGTCGTCGAGCGCTATGTACCCGCGCCACCGCCGGTGTATCGCCGCTACTACGGCCCGCCGCCGGTGTACTACGGCCCGCCGCGCTGGTGACCAGCCCTTGTCGTTGAAAAAAGTAATGACCACTATCGAGCAAGTTGATTTCAAACAGCGTCGGCTGCTGCGTAAGGTAGGGCCATGTTTCACAGGAGGTCCAACATGGCCACTATCCACATCATGTCCGTCGTCGGCAGTGCTGTCCCTGCTCCCTTGCGCGCTCAAGGCCTGCTGGCCTGCTGGTACCTGATGCGCAACGGCGAGCCCGTCAGCGGCCCTCTGGATTCCCGTGCCAAGGCCCAGGCCATGGCCGAACAGTTGCAGGCCGGCACCCTTACCGCCTGACCACCGTTTTTGTTGACCGTTTCATGTGTTGTGCGTTGCTCCTTACGCTTCTTTCTGCCCGCCTTTGGCGGGCTTTTTTTCGCCTATGCGAAAGCGCGGGGAGCATTTGTCGCAACAGGCGGGAAAAACCGATACAGCATGAAGGTTTTTTCATTTCGACGCTGGGCCTGGACGAGCAATCGACAGCCGCTGAGCCATACTCCACAATGCAGCGGTTTTCGGGGGAAACCCTTGCACAGCCAACGACATACCAACTATTAGTGAGCCTCAACGTGAAAACTTCCCTGTCCATCCTCAGCCTGCTGCTGGCGCTCACAGGAACCGCGATCCTTCCGTCGACCGCTGCTGCACAATCCCCGGCCCAGGCACAACGCGACCCGTCCAAACTGCACCTGGCTTCCGGCAGCGCCTTGCTGATCGACCTGAATACCAACAAAGAGCTGTACTCCAGCCACGCCGACCGCGTGGTGCCCATCGCTTCGGTCACCAAGCTGATGACCGCCATGGTGGTGCTCGACGCCAAGCTGCCGATGGACGAGATGCTCACCATGACCATCGCCAACAACCCTGACCTCAAGGGTGTCTTTTCGCGCGTACGCCCCGGCAGCGAACTGAACCGTCGCGAAACCCTGCTGATTACCCTGATGTCATCGGAAAACCGCGCGGCCAATACCCTGGCCAACCATTATCCCGGCGGCTATGGCGCGTTCATCAAGGCGATGAACGCCAAGGCTCGTAGCCTAGGCATGAGCCATACTCGCTACGTCGAGCCAACCGGCCTGTCGACGCAAAACGTGTCCACCGCCCATGACCTGGCCAAGCTGCTGATCGCCTCGCGCAACTACCCGCTGCTCAGCGAGCTCTCGACCACCCGCGAGAAGACCGTAGCCTTCCGCAAACCCAACTACACCCTGGGCTTTCGCAACACCGATCATCTGGTGAACAAGAGCAACTGGGACATCAAGCTGACCAAGACCGGCTTCACCAACGAGGCGGGGCACTGCCTGGTACTGCTGACCAAGATGGACAACCGCCCCGTGGCGATGGTGATTCTCGACGCCTACGGCAAGTACACCCACTTCGCCGATGCCGGGCGCCTGCGCCAATGGCTGGAAACCGGCTCGGCCAAGGCGGCGCCGGCGGTGGCGATGCAGTACAAGTCAGACCGCCAGAACCGCTCGCGCGTGGCGTCCGAGTAAGTCACCAGGTTCAGGGCGGCCCGTTGCGGGTCCGCCTGCCCTCACCCTCAGGCAATGGTGCTGATCAAGTTGCCGGAGCTACTGCTGTTCAGCTTGCTCAAGGCCTGCAGCAACTGCGCGGTCGCCTGCTGGATCTGACCGCTGATGGTCGCGATCTGCGCCTGGACACCCGCCACCGCAGCCAGCTTGGCCTTCTCGTCCATCGGTTGCGCCTGAACCTCGGACAGCCGCTTCTGGGCGTCGGCCAGCTGCTTCTGCATTTGCTTGATCAGCTCACGCAACTGGCGGATGTGTGACGGCTCGCTGCTGCTGCCGCTGCTCTTGGCCTTGTCGGCCTTGTCAGACGGTGCCGGCATGGCGACCTGGGCGCCGCCAGCCGAGCTGCTGCTCTTTTCAGTGTCGCTGGCCTGGGCGGCCGTCTGCAGCGCAGACGACTGCACGTTCACGCCAGTGACGTTGACACTTGTGATCCCTACCATTTTCCTTCTCCGCAAGGATTTTGACCTGACCGCTATATCGGCCGCCAAACGCCATGCTTGAGCCTTCATGCTTCCGGCAACAGGCTACGGTCGAACAGAAACGGACCCACGCCTTGCGGTAGGTACTCGTAAAGCTGTTGGGGCCGGCCCAGTCGTGGCTGATTGCGTTCGCCGGTATCACGCACCCAGCCTGCCTCCCTCAGACGCTCCAGACGTTTGCGCAACGACGTGTTGTTCACCGGCCGCCCCAGGCACGCTTGCGCCGCACCCAGCGCATCGAGCACCGTGAAACGCGTCGGCAGCAGATACAGAGGCAGGCTGCTGTACAGACTCTTGGCCGCCAGCCGCTCGCGGGTGCGCTGCACCAGCAGCCCATGATCGAACGGCAACAGCACTTTGCGGGTCGATAGGCTGTCGAGGTCGAAGAAAGCCAACTGCTCCCCGACGATGGCCTGCACCGGATCGAGCAATGCCAGGTAGTAGGTACTCAACGACCAACCACGCGGATCACGAAACGCGTTGCCTTCGGTGCCGACCTGCTCCATGTACCGAGGCCGAACCTGTGCCTTCTCTTGCAGCGCCCGCTCGGCCGCCGCATCCAGGCTATTGTCCGGCGTGCTGCCGTTGACGATGACACCCGGCAAGGCCCATTGCCCCCGATGCGGCTCTCGATCGCGGCGGTGCAACAACACCTGCAACCCCTGCAAATCCGGGGCAAGGCGCAGCGCAACGATATCCACGCTGGCCATGACTTCAACTGCGCTCATCTCGACTCCTCGTTCCACACCCCATATTCCACCAGGTATTTTTTGTGATGCAAGCCCTACTCCATAAACAAGGACGCTTGACACACTTATAGCACCAGATGAAATATATAGGCATTCCAGTTGAGGTAGTCCTGATGAAGATCGCCAGTTTCGACGTCGATGCCCAGAACGGCTTTACCGCCAACGCCCCGCAGGAGCTGCCGGTACCCGGCGGTCACCTGATCGCACCGGCGCTCAATGCCATGGCAAGTCGTGCCGACCTGCGCCTGGGCAGCAAGGATGCCCACCCAGCCAATGCCGCCTGGGTGGTGGGCGATGCCGCGCAGATGCTTCAGCCATTGGCATTGACCAACGCCGACCTCACCTGGGTCAGCCACTGCGTGCCCGGCACACCAGGTTTCGAACTGCTGCACGGCCTGCCTGCCCCGATCGATTACGACTATTTCGTCTGGAAAGGCGTGGAGCCCGACCTGCACCCCTACGGCGCCTGCTACCACGACCTGGCCGAGCGCCGCTCCACCGGGGTGATCGAGTACCTCAAGGTTTACGCCGTCGAGGTCGTGCTGGTCGGCGGCCTGGCCCTGGATTACTGCGTGCGCGCCACCGCGCTGCAACTGAACCGCGCCGGATTCCATGTGCTGCTCTACCTGCCCGCCTGCCGAGCACTAAGCGACGCCGGCGCCAAAGCTGCCTGCAGCGAGCTGGCTGCCGCCGGGGTAGTACTGTGCGCCGATGAAGGCGAGCTGGACCGCCAGCTCGCACTGTTCAAGGAGCCCCGCCCATGAGCAACGACGTTTTTGCCCCACGGATTATCCAGAACCTGCTGGACACCGACTTTTACAAGATCACCATGATGCAGGCGGTGCTGCACAACTACCCCAACGCCGAGGTGGAGTGGGAGTTGCGCTGCCGCAACGACGAAGACCTCTCGCCCTACCTTGCCGAGATCCGCTACCAGATCGAACAGTTGGCCGAGGTCTCGGTGACCCACGACCAGCTGGCCTACCTGGAAAAAATCCCCTTCATCAAGCCGGACTTCATTCGTTTCCTCAGCCTGTTTCGCTTCAACCTGCGCTATGTCCAGGTCGGACTGGACGATGCGGGGCAACTGGCGATCCGTATTCGCGGCCCCTGGCTGCACGTGATCCTCTATGAAATCCCGTTACTGGCAATCATTTGCGAGGTTCGTAATCGCTACCGCTATCGCGAAGTGACGATGGCGCAGGTGGGCGAGCGCCTGTACCAGAAACTCGACTGGCTCAAGACGCACGCCAGCAGCGATGAGCTGGCAGGGTTCCAGCTCGCTGACTTCGGTACCCGCCGACGCTTCTCCTATCCTGTACAGGATCAGGTAGTGCATATCCTCAAGCGCGACTTCCCCGGACGTTTCGTTGGCACCAGCAATGTCCACCTGGCCCGGGAATACGAACTCAAACCCATCGGCACCATGGCCCACGAATGGTTCATGGCCCACCAGCAACTCGGTCCGCGCCTGGTCGATAGCCAGGTCGCGGCGTTGGAATGCTGGGTGCGTGAATACCGGGGCTTGCTCGGCATCGCCCTGACCGACTGCATCGGCATGGATGCCTTCGTGAAGGACTTCGACCTGTATTTCGGCAAGCTCTTCGATGGCCTGCGCCACGACTCCGGCGATCCCCTGGCCTGGGCGGAAAAAGCCATCGCGCACTATGAGCGCCTGGGCATCGACCCGCTGAGCAAGACCCTGATCTTCTCCGACGGCCTGGATTTCGCCAAGGCATTGCAGCTCTACCGCGCGCTGCACGGGCGGATCAACGTCAGCTTCGGCATCGGCACCAACCTGACGTGTGACATTCCCGGCGTGACGCCAATGAACGTGGTGATCAAGATGACCGCCTGCAACGGCGCCCCTGTCGCAAAAATCTCCGACAGCCCCGGCAAGACGCAGTGCCGGGACGCGAATTTCGTCGCCTACCTGCGCCATGTGTTCAAGGTGCCCGTCTGAGCCGTCGTGCGCTGGCAATGAGCCAAGCGCCGAATCTTTGCCTTCCCCCCTCGTTGCCGCGTGCAATTGTCGGTATGGTGTTGTCAAAGAAGGATGTTTTACCCGCACAGGAAAGACTTAGATGCCCCAACGCAATGTCATCAACGCCTCCGTCAGCCCCAAAGGCAGCCTGGAGACGCTGTCGCAACGTGAAGTCCAACAACTGAGCGAAGTCGGTACCGGCAGTCTCTACACCCTATTCCGCCAGTGCGCCCTGGCTATCCTCAACACCGGCGCCCATGTCGACAATGCCAAGACCATCCTTGAGGCCTACAAGGACTTCGAGGTCCGCATCCACCAGCAAGATCGCGGCGTGCGCCTGGAATTGCTCAACGCCCCGGCCGATGCCTTCGTCGATGGCGAGATGATCGCCAGCACCCGCGAAATGCTGTTCAGCGCCCTGCGCGACATCGTCTACACCGAAAGCGAACTGGCCAGCCAGCGCATCGACCTGGAAAGCTCCCAGGGCATCACCGACTACGTATTCCACCTGCTGCGCAACGCCCGCACCCTGCGTCCGGGCGTGGAGCCGAAGATGGTGGTGTGCTGGGGCGGTCACTCGATCAGCAGCGAGGAATACCAGTACACCAAGAAAGTCGGCCATGAACTGGGCCTGCGCAAGCTGGACGTCTGCACCGGTTGCGGCCCGGGCGTCATGAAGGGCCCGATGAAAGGCGCGACCATCGCCCACGCCAAGCAGCGCATGCACGGCAGCCGCTACCTGGGCCTGACCGAGCCGGGCATCATCGCTGCCGAAGCGCCGAATCCCATCGTCAACGAGCTGGTGATCCTGCCGGATATCGAGAAACGTCTGGAGGCCTTTGTCCGCGTCGGCCACGGCATCATCATCTTCCCCGGAGGCGCTGGGACGGCCGAGGAATTCCTGTACCTGCTCGGCATCCTCATGCACCCGGACAACCAGGAACTGCCCTTCCCGGTCATTCTCACCGGCCCGCGCAGCGCCGAGCCGTTCCTGCAGCAACTGCATGCCTTCGTCGGCGCCACCCTCGGCGAAGCGGCGCAGCGCCATTACCAGATCATCATCGACAATCCGGCCGAAGTCGCCCGGCACATGGTCGAAGGGCTCAAGACGGTCAAGCAGTTCCGCCGCGAGCGCAACGACGCCTTCCACTTCAACTGGCTGCTGAAGATCGACGGTGGCTTCCAGCACCCGTTCGACCCGACCCACCAGAACATGGCCGATCTCGCCCTGCGCCGCGACCTGCCGCCCCATGAGCTGGCCGCCAACCTGCGTCGGGCGTTTTCCGGCATCGTCGCCGGCAACGTCAAGGACAAGGGCATTCGCCTGATCGAGGAACACGGCCCATACCAGATCCGCGGCGATCAGGCGATCCTCGACCCGTTGGGCAGATTGCTGCAGGCCTTCGTCGACCAGCACCGGATGAAACTGCCCGGCGGTGCGGCTTATGTGCCGTGCTACCAGGTCGTGACCTGAGCCGGGCAGCAGCTCCAGTGCCAACCTGTTGGTGGATCGATCGCAGCGGTAAACCGCCGCTGCGATTGATCCACCCACGCGCCATTCGCTGATCAAGCCCCTTACCCGCAACATCTTGCAGACGATTCCCACCTAAAGCAGTGAACCTGCCTACAAAAAAACGGTCTTTCGCTGACGGTCAATCCACCGACCGCTTCACGGCCCAGTCACCGGGCCTCCAACCGTACTGTTTCAGCGAAGACCACCATGCCCGAATTCCGCCGCGCCACCCTCGCCCTCGCCGCCCTGTTCGCCACTGCCCCGTCCGTCTACGCCGAAGAGCCCTCCAGCGACGCACGCTGGGTCAGCGACAGCCTGAGCACCTACGTGCGCAGCGGCCCGACCGATGGTCACCGGATCGTCGGCACGCTCAAGTCCGGACAGAAAGTGTCGCTGATCGGCACCCAGGGCAACTACAGCCAGGTTCGCGGCCAGAGCGGCGATCTGGTGTGGATCCTCACCAGCGACCTGCAGACTGTGCCCGGCCAGAGCGAACGCCTGCCGCAACTCGATGCTCAGGTCGCGGAACTGTCCGGCCAGCTCAAGACCATCGACGACAGCTGGAAGACTCGCGTCCAGGGCATGCAGGAAACCCTGGACTCGCGCAAAGCACTGATCGATGAACTGGAATCGCGCACCAAGGCCCTCAACGAACAGCTCGAGCAGTCGCAATCGAGCCTGCGCGACACCCAGGCGCGCCTGGGCGACGAAAACAAGCAGGTGATGATGCGTTACATGGTCTACGGCGGCAGCATCGCCGGTGCTGGCTTGCTGGCCGGCCTGATCCTGCCGGCGCTGACCCGCGGGCGTAAACGCAACGACCGCTGGTTCTGACGCAATCAGGTGGCGGGTAATTGCCCACCCGCCACCAGGAAGTCGATGAACAGCCGCACCCGCAGCGGCATGTGCCGCGCCTGCGGGTAGATCAACGTGAATGGCCGCGCCGTACCACCGAAGGCCGGTAGCACTTCGACCAGCTCACCGCTGTCCAGGGCCTCCTGCACGGTGAAGCGGTACGCCTGCATCAGGCCGGCACCATGTCGCGCGAGGGTGGCGGTGGCGAGAAAGTCGCCCAGGCAGGTGATCGAGCCGCCGACCTCGATCTCCACCAGGCCACCGTCACGGCGAAAGGTCCAGGGCGCTCTGCGTCCGCTGCTGGGTATCTCGAACAGGATGCACTCATGCCGCGCCAGGTCTTCCGGCACCTGCGGATGACCTGCTCGCGCCAGGTAGCCCGGGGTCCCCACCACCACCAGCTCGGCGTTTTCCAGGCGCCGTGCCACCAGCCGCGAATCGGCAGGCTCACGTCCGCGGATGGCCAGGTCGAACTGCTCCTCGGCGAAATCGACATTGCGATTGCTGACATGCACGTCCACCTGCACTTGCGGATAGCGCTCGCGAAAACGCGGCAGCCATGGCAACAGACGGTGATGGGCGTAAGGCGTCGGCGCACTGACCCGCAGGCGCCCACGCGGCTCGATCTGGCCACCCGAAACTTCGCGCTCGGCCTCCACCAGTTGCCCCAGTGCCAGACGGCACTGTTGGTAGTACGCCTGGCCGGCATCGGACAGGCGCATCTGCCGCGTAGTACGCACGAATAACCGTACACCCAGGCGTTCTTCCAGGCGTGCCACCGAGCGACTGACCGCTGCCGGCGTGACCCCGGCCTCGGTGGCAGCGGCAGTGAAGCTGCCGGTATCGGCAGCCAGGCAGAACAGCTCGAGGCTGCCCAGTTGAAGATCATCGAAATGGCGGGTCATGACAGCTCGATTGATTACATGAAGTATCGATTGAAATGCCATCCGCCTTATTTTTCAACTCCAGATGAGGTCTTAGAGTGGCTCCACCAACGAGCCAACCGGCTCGCTTAACTGGAGCCCCACCATGAGCACTGCAAGAACCATCGTTATCACCGGCGCATCCAGCGGCTTGGGCTTCGCCCTCGCCAAGGCCTTTATCGAACGTGGCGACAATGTGGTCGGCAACGCCCGCACCCAGGCCCGCCTCAATCAGGCCGCCACCGAGCTGGGCAACCCGGCCGCCTTCGTCGGCGTGGCTGGCGACATCGCTGACGCCAGCACCGCACAGCGGCTGTTCGATACAGCGCTGGAAGTGTTCGGCCGCGTCGATATCCTGGTCAACAATGCCGGGATCTTCATTCCCAAACCGTTCACCGACTACACCGAACAGGACATCGACGCGCTGTTTTCCACCAACCTCAAGGGCTTCGTCTACCCCTCCCAGGCCGCGGCAAAGATCATGAGCGCCCAAGGCCATGGCCATATCGTCGCGATCACCGCCTCGGTCGCGATGCAGCCTAACGTGCGAGTGCCCGCAGCACTGCCGATCCTCGTCAAGGGTGGCTTGAACCAGGCGGTCAAGGGCCTGGCGCTGGAACTGGCCGGTAGCGGCGTGCAGGTCAATGCCGTGGCTCCGGGGATCATCGAGACGCCCCTGCACAACAACGACGTCGCAGGCCTGGGTGTCTTGTCGCCGAGTGGGCGCACCGGCAAGCCGCAGGACATCGTCGATGCCGTGCTATACCTGACCGACGCACGCTTCGTCAGCGGCGTCGTACTTCCGGTAGACGGCGGTGGCACCGCCGGTACCTGGCACTGAAAACCCGAGGAGCCTGCCATGCCATACGTTCATATCCGTGTGACCGACGAAGGGGTCACTGCCGAGCACAAACGCCTGTTGATCGAAGGCACCACCGAACTGCTGGAACGGGTGCTGAACAAGCCACCGGCCAGTACCTTCGTGGTGATCGAGGAAGTGCCCACCGACAACTGGGGAGTGGGTGGCGAGACAGTGACGGTGGTGCGCAAGCGCGAGCGGGGCTAACCCGCGTCACCGCAGTGTTCTTTTGGCGGGCAAGCCCGCCCAAAGATCACTGTGGTACATGCCTGTGACCACACCCGACACAGACCGTCATTGCCGCAACCGCTCCAGCGCCTCCAGCACATGCCCCGTGGCCCGCTCCACTTGCCCTTCGCGGCAGGCGATCCCCAGCGCCCGCCATAACCCCGGTCGCAACGGGCGTCGAGCGATGCGCCGGTCCAGTTCAGGCGCCTCCCCCTCCTGCGGCAGCAATGTCGCGCCATAACCCGCAGCCACCAGGCTCTTGATTGCATCGTTGTAGTTCAACTCGATGCGCGCCTCAGGGTACAGCCCGGCTGCCGCGAACCAATCGCTGGTCACCCGCGAAAGCTGCGTGGTGCTGTCGTTGAGAATCAGTGCACGCTGCCCGAGCCAGGCGGGTGTCACCCGCGCCGGCGGCTGCCAGTCGGCAGGCAGGTAGGCCATGATCGGGTCGCGTCGCCACGGGGTAAGCTTGACCCCCTTCACTGCCACCTGCGGCAGCGCCACCAGGCCGATGTCCAGGCTACCGTCACGCACGCGCGCCAGTGATGCCTGCGACGTGAGCACCTGAACCTGCACATCGATACCCGGATGCTCACTGCGAAGGGCCGCCAACGCACTGGGCAATAGGTGGGCAATGGCGCCAGTGGAGGCGCCCAGGCGCACCCGCCCGGTCAATCCGGCCACCTGACGCTGCACTTCATCCAGCGCCTGGTCGGCATCGGCCAGCAGCCGACGGGCACGCGTCAGCAGGGTTTCGCCGACCACCGTGGGCCGTACCTGCCCGCGGGTTCGGGTAAGCAGCGCTGCCCCCACCCTCGTTTCAAGCTCGGCGACGTGCAGGCTGATGGTCGGTGGTGCCAGGTTCAACTGGCGAGCGGCCTCGGCGAAGGAGCCAAGGTCGGCGATCACCACCAGTGTGCGCAGGCGATCGAGGCTGATTTCTCGCAGGATGCTGCTCCTTGTCCGGTTGAATGTCCTGATTCAGCTAAACTGAACATCGTCATCATGATATTCAAATTTTCTTTAGATCAAACAACCGCGAGGATACACCTACTTCCTTCCTGAGCGGATCTCCACCATGCACCAGCCCCTGATATTCATCGACGGCGACCAAGGCACCACCGGCCTGCAGATCCATGCCCGCCTGCACGGTCGCGGCGACCTTCGCCTGCTGACCCTGCCCGAGGCCGAGCGCAAGGACCCGCAGCGCCGCCGCGAGGCCATCAACAGCGCCGATATTGCCCTGCTCTGCCTGCCCGACGCCGCCGCACGCGAGGCCGTGGCGACAATTCACAATCCGGCGGTGCGAGTGATCGACGCCAGCTCTGCGCACCGTACCAGCCCTGGATGGGTCTATGGCTTGCCGGAGCTGGACGAGCAGCAGGCCGAGCGCATCGCCCAGGCCACACGGGTCAGCAACCCCGGTTGCTACCCGACCGGTGCCATCGCCCTGCTGCGGCCGCTGGTGCGCGCCGGCCTGCTGCCTGCGGACTACCCGTTGAGCGTACATGCCATTTCCGGCTACTCCGGTGGCGGTCGCGCTGCGGTCGAGCGCCATGAGCAGTCAGGCGGCGATCCTGCTCCGGCCCTGCAGCTCTATGGTCTGGAGTTGGCGCACAAGCATGTCCCGGAGATCCAGGCCCACGCTGGCCTGAGCGCACGCCCAATGTTCCTGCCAGGCTACGGCGACTATCGCCAGGGGATCGTGTTGAGCATCCCGCTGCAGCTGCGTTTGTTGTCGCCAGGCGTCACCGCCGAGCACCTGCAGGCCTGTCTCGAACAGCACTATCAGGGCGCACGCCATGTCCAGGTAATGCCCCTGCACCAGCAAGGGCCTGCGACCCCCTTGGACCCGCAGGCCCTGAACGACAGCAACGACCTGCGCCTGGCACTGTATGCCAATCCCGAGCACGGGCAGGTCCTGCTGACGGCCGTGTTCGACAACCTGGGCAAGGGCGCTTCGGGCGCTGCAGTGCAGAACCTCGACTTGATGCTGGCCGCGTTGCGCCAGTGAGGCCAAGCCTGTAAAAGCGGTTAGACTGTACACCCCGCGTCATTCAGGCGCGGGGTCAGTTCAACCGCCGGAGCCTGTCCCCCGATGTTCATCCTGAGCCGCCTCGACGGCGTGCCGCCCGAATCCTTCCAGAACCAGATCCGCCAGCTGGTGATCGAACATGTCGGCGCGCTGAGCAGCGTCGCCATCACCGCGGACAACCCGCTGTATCCGCTGTACCAGTACGGTGTCGGCCTCGAAGTCCACCAATACCTGCAGGCCCTGGACGGCACCCGTGGCCTGGCCGTGGAGCTGGTCCTGGCGCTGGACGCCGACGCCCCGGACCAACTGCTGGGCTTCGCCCTCGCCCTGCCGGCCCAGGATGATCAGCACGCGTGTGTTCTGGCGTTTCTCGCCGTATCCCCTGACCACCGTCGTGAAGGCATCGCCCGTGGGTTGCTGACAGACCTGCGGGCGCGCTACAGCTGCGTGGAGATGAGCGCTTTTGCTCATGCCGTACCCTGGTTCGAGGCCATGGGCCTGCAGGTCGTGAGCGCCACCGGGCCACAAGTGCTGATGAGCAGCACCGGCAAGGCCAGCGGCGCGCTGGTCGGACGCCTGGACATTGCGCCCATCTACCAGACCCTGGAAGTGCGTCAGATCCACGCCTATCTGCTCAAGCAGCATGGCGAGGCGGCGATGATCGACGCCGAGCGCCAGCGCGATGAGCACCTTGACGAACTGACGCTGCAGGCCCAGGCCTGCGTGGCGACGCGCAAGCGCGTGCATTGAGCCGAAACGGGTTGCCGCTTCCGGAAATGGCCAGTGAGGCCATCGCCGAAGCGGCCAGGTTCAACCAGCGAAGCGCGGTATGGCTAGCCCCAGGCTCTCCCTCAGGGTCGTCCCTTCGTATGCCGTTCGGTAGACACCTCGCTCCTGCAGTAACGGCACCACCTCCTGGGTAAAGCGTCGGAACTGCCCCGGATGCCCGATGTAGATATTGAACCCGTCCAGCGCCCGGGCTTCGAACCAGTCGGCCATCTTCGCCGCCACCGTCTGCGCCGAGCCCACGAAGGCGCCTGGGCGTAGCTGGCGGCCGAACTCCACTGCCTGGCGCAGGCTGAAACCCTTGTCCCGCGCCTGGTCGGCGATGCGCTTGGCATTGGTGAAGAAACTGCTGCGGGCAAACTCGAGGCTCTGCTGCGGAAACGGCGCATCGAGGTCGTACTGGCTGAAATCGTGCCAACCGAAGTTACGCCCGAACTCCTTCAGCGCCAGCTCGAAGCTGTGATCGGCCTGATGATAGTGACGCTCGATCTCGCGGGCATGCTCGTCGGTATCACCTACATAGATTTCGGCCCCCGGCAGCACCAGCACCTGCTCAGGATCACGCCCCAGGCGTGCGGCGCGATCCTTCACGTCCCGGTAGAACGCCTGGCCCTGCTCGACGCTTGCAGCGTGGGTGAAGATCACGTCCGCCGTCGTCGCCCCCAGGTCACGCCCCTGCTCGGAATCCCCGGCCTGGAAGATCACCGGCTGGCCCTGGGGCGAGCGCTGGATGTTCAGCGGGCCGACCACCGAGAAGTGCTCACCCTTGTGATTGAGGCTGTGCAGCTTGGCGGGGTCGAGGAAGCGCCCGCTCTGGCGATCCCGTGGGAAGGCATCGTCTTCATAGGAATGCCAGAGCTTCTGCACCACCTCGACATGCTCGTGGGCACGACTGTAGCGGGTGTCGTAGTCGTAATGCTCATCCAGCCCATAGTTGCCGGCGGTGCCGGCATCGCCAC